>CAMVAP010000100.1 GCA_947165485.1 uncultured Prevotellaceae bacterium | reverse complement strand
TCGTGGAAGTGAAGAACGGCTATGGCCGCAACTATCTCATTCCCCAGGGTAAGGCCGTGCTGGCTACTCCCAGCGCACTGAAGATTCATGCCGAGAACCTGCGTCAGCAGGCTCACAAGCTCGCTAAGGTGAAAGCCGATGCCGAGGAGGCTGCCAAGGCTTTTGAGGGTCTCTCCCTCACCATCCCCGTTAAGGTTAGCCCCACCGGCACCATCTACGGTTCGGTTGGCGCCAACCAGATTCACGAGGCTCTGCTCGCTGCTGGTCACAATGTTGACCGCAAGATCGTCAGCGTGCACGAGACCGTCAAGACCCCTGGCAAGTACAACGCCATCGTGCGCCTGCACAAGGAGGTCGCTGTCGAGATCCCCTTTGAGGTGATCGCCGAGAACGCTGAGGAACTCGCTGCCGAGCGTGCCGCACGCAAGGCCGAGGAGGCTGCTCATCAGGCTGCCCTCGCTGCCGCCAAGGCCGCCGAGGAAGGTGCTGAGGAGGCTGAGGCTCCCGCCGAGGCCGAGGCTCCCGCTCAGGAGGCTCCCGCTGCCGAATAATAAAACAACATGATAACGATGGAAGTCACCGGCCCTGCTCCACACGGTCGGTGACTTTTTAGTACCCCACGCCGTGTCACCCCCTCAGTGTCCCCCACGCCGTGGCTCTCCCCTCAGTGTTCCCTATGCCGTGGCTCCTGCCACGGCCACTAACCACTAACAACTAAAACCAACATGACCAAGCATATCGTAATGTTTAAACTTCAAGGCCCCGATGAGCTGCGCCGCGAGACAGCCATGCGCTTCAAGGCGGCACTCGAGGCCCTGCCCAGCCAGATTGAGGTGCTCCAGAGCATCGAGGTTGCGCTCAACGAGAATCCCGCCGAGGACTGGGACATCGTCCTCACCGCTATAGTACCCGCAATGGCCGACGTGGCCACCTATGCCCAACATCCCGCCCATGTGGCAGCCGCTGCCATAATCAAGGATGTCAAGCAACTGCGCGCCTGCGTGGATTACAACTGTTGACAAGAACGGCACCTTGTGTGTCTCACCCCACATGAATAAAGCAGGGTCCCAAGCCGGAACCCTGCTTTTTAAAGTTAGGTTAAACTCTCAATCTCGTCGAGAATTACTCAGCGGGCCAATTGCCGCTCAGCAGGTAGTCGATGAGTACGGTTACATCGCTGATGCCAACCACACCGCTCAGGTCGCAATCGGCCTGTGAAGGAGCCTCGCCGCCACTCAGCAAGAGGTCGATCAGTACGGTAACGTCGCCGATACCAACACTGCCATTCTCGTCAACATCGCCACGCTCATAGGCGGCACCCTTCTCGATAACCAGGGTCATGTTGTCAACGCTCAGCGTCAGGTTCCAGGTGCCAGCGGGAACGCGGAATGATTGTCCGCCATTGGTCAGAGCAATCTCAGTGCCCAGGCTCTCGTCGGTTACCCAGTAGTCACCATCACTAACGGCGCCAAAGCGGTAGGGAGCGATGGCTTCCCAGTCAGCGTCACCTTCGGCCAGCTGCTTGGTGAAGGAGAAGTAGCTGTAGCCAGTCTCTTCACCCTCGGGGATGTTCTCACCAGCGGTGGTGATGGTAGCGGTGTAAACGTTGTTCTCGGCATCGCGGGTCATCTTCACGCCCTTGTTGGTGAACCAGCCACCATTGTCGTTAACCTCACCCATGATGTAAACGTCACCGTCATAGTGCTCGGGCTCAACAGTGGGCCACTCGCCATTGATCTTGAGGATGCCGTTTGCCAGGTCAACGGTAACGGTCCAGGTACCCTCGGGAATAGCGACTGACTCGTAGCTGCCTTCCATGTCGAGCTCGATGCTCTTGTTCAGCAGTTCCTCGGTCATAACAAATGCACCGTCGCTCACGGGACCAAAGCGGTATGCTGCGATGTCATTCCAGATGTCCTCGCTCTGGCTCTCGGGATCGGCCAGCTTCTTGGTGAAGCCAAAGTAACCGATGCCCAGGTCGCCCTGGTTCTGGGTGGTGATCTCGGCACTGTAGATGCCGTCAGCATAGTTCATCTTCACGCCCTGGGTTGCACTCCAGCCGATGTTGTTCACGTCACCGATGATGTAAACGTCGTCAACCTCGGGTTGGGGAGGCTCGGGAAGGTCACCAGTGCGGGTAGCGGTCAGGTTGATTTCCTTGGTCTCCTCGTTGAAGGTGATGGCTACGGTGTAAACACCATCCTCTTCAAACTTGTAATACCAGTTGTGGTCACCCTCTTCATCGCTCGCGGGCCAGCAGGTGTTCCAGTTGCCATTGGCGACAACCTTGAACTCAACCTCGGTACCGGCAGTAGCCTCAAAGCCTGCCTTGGTCCAGGTGAACATGCCAGTCTCGCCCTCAGCCATCAGGTTGAGGCTGTCGGTGGCATTCCAGTATGAACCAAACAGATTCTCGCTACCAGCAACGATGTAGTAGTCATCTACCTCGGGGCCTACCTGGGTCAGAACAGCCTCCAGGGTAACCTCCTTGGTGTCAAAGTTGAACTTGAACGTCAGGTCGTAGGTGCCGT
>CAMVAP010000099.1 GCA_947165485.1 uncultured Prevotellaceae bacterium | reverse complement strand
GTTAGTTGTTAGTTGTTAGTTGTTAGTTGTTAGTTGTTAGTTGTTAGTTGTTAGTGGGCATCCGCATTCTGGGAACTGATAATTGATAATTGAAAACTATTTAAACAATGCGGTCACTAGGGAGATGTGCTTGGGGAGGGAGCCATCGGTACTCCACTCCAGGTCAAAACCCAGCAGGTCGCGGGTCATTGCCTCGATGTCAAAGCCAACCGATTCCAGGGAATGACGCATCAGGTCAGGATGACGGCAAGGCTGTCCCTGGGGACGGGTGCAGCCCTCGGGACACAACACACAACGGAAGGTAAAACAACGGCTACCGGGGTACTGTCTTTCCATCTCATACAACTGTGGCAGCAGCGTTTTCCACACTTCCTGCATCGCCTCGTGACCTACTGCCGACGACTGCTCGGCAGTTTTACATTCAGCACGGGTCGCTTCATCAAATTCAATCGTCGTACCCATTAATACCACAGAGGTAAAACCGTCGCTCCTGGTCCTGGGATCAAAGTCAAACGGCGGGCAACTCCACGACTTGCCATAACCAGGACACTGCAGGCAATACTGCCTGAATCGTTCCACGTCACGGTAGCGTCTGATGAATTCATCGGCAGCCATGGTAGCCTGGCTGCTTGTTACAGTATATTTCATTTTGATTGTTTTTAGTTTTTAGTTGGCAGTTTTCAGTTGTCATCTGTGACAACCGAAAACTGCCAGCTGAAAAACTATCACTTCACATAAACCTTCTTACCGCCAATCAGGTAGATACCCTTCAAGCCATCCAGACTGGTGGCCTGACGGCGCACGAGACGGCCATCGATGGTATATACGTCAACGGGCTGGCCATCCAGGGCGATTTCATCAATGCCACTGGTCAGATCAAGCACTGCCGTTGCTGGAGCCGACTCCAGACCCTCGCCATAGACGGCAGTCACAGCAAAGGTGTGCTTGCCAGCAGATAAGTCGGTAGCCGTGAGGTAATAAGCCGTATCGGTGGTAGTGCCTACCCATTCACCATCAACATAGACATTGTAGCCCGTGGGAGCCGATGCACCGCGCTCCAGGGTGATGTCATCCAGCATCAGGCCAAAGATGTCCTGAGACGAGTGACGGATGGCAAAGTACTTAGTGCCCTCGGGCAGCATAAAGGTGAACTCAGTCCAGTCGGTGGCACTGAGCCAAGCGTTGTCCAGGGAGATAAAGCTATCAACACTGGCATCGGTGGTCGAGTAGAGCACCTCGAAGGACTCCTCGCCATAATCAGCCGTAATCACGCGAGCAAAGAAGCTGATTTCCTGTGCGTTACCCATCAACTGAGGCGAAATGAGCCAGTGGTCGGTGGCGGGGATGGGATCACCCTCATACACGCACGTGGAGAGCAGCATCTGATTACCACTATGAGGCTGATAGATCGTTGCCACTTCCTCGGGGAACGATTCACTCATGGCGTTGAATACCATCCAGGCCATGGGATCCCCAAGGTTGGGAACGACAAATCCATTGAAACTGTAGCACATCAATCCGTTGCCGTCATAGAGTGTCCAGTCACCCAGGGAGCCACTCTGCTGTGCGGAGGAGATTCCACCCAAACTGAATTCGGGGAACTCGTTGGGGTTATCAAAGTCCTCGGTCACACGCATTGTGCCATCGGTATCGGGTGCCATCCACGCGAGGGCAAGCTGGTTGCCGCCCTTGGTAGCGACGAGGTCGGTGGGAGCAGGCAAGGCAGGTTCAACAACAGAGATGACAGCCAGAGCCTCATTATTGGCGGGCTGCTGATCCAGGTCATAAACCACCCGTGCCACGATGTTCACATCACCAGCTTCATCGAGAACCGAAGTCGGGAAATCAATATCCACGGTCCACGAGTTGAAGGGAACAAGCGTCTGATCGGTTGTCACGTTGAACAGTTCCTGGTCACCCGCAGTGAGTTGCACGGTGAAGCCCGTTGCCGGATTCTCGCCCAGATTAGCCAAGGTGAGAGAGATTGAAGCCGTCTTGCCAGCCACAACGCTAGCAGGGGCGTCCACCGTCACGGCCAGATCATGCTGATACATGTCGGCAATGTGGATATTGTCAACAAGCAGCATGTCGCCCAGGTAAACCACTTGACCTTCCCAAGGATCGATCTCAGAAGGATCGTTATATTCCACCATCAGGCCAATGCGGGCGTAGCGGCCACCCTGCAAGCTGGCCAGGGGAACCTTGACCTGTGTGAAATCGTTGCTTATCGAGATATTCTCCTTGAGGACGATGAGATCACCGCCGTCGATGCATCCAATCACCGAAATTGAGCTGATAGCAGGACTGGCGACATCCAGCAGGAGCATGGGGTTGGCAAGTCCCTCAAGATCAATTTTACCCGAGTTGAAGTACACCGTACCGGCTGCCTCGGAGAGCAGTGCCATGGATGATCCATCCTCATCGGTGGATTGTTCGGCAATCATGACGGTGCCGTTGGTCTCCCAGTAGTAATGCAATTCATCATTGGCAAACCCCTCGTTGATGGGCAAGTCATAAGGAGCGCCCACGAGCAGACCCGTTGTTGCCGACATTCCGTCTAACTCGGCATTGGCCTCATTCCTGGTCTCGACCATCCAGTAGGCCATGCGCTGTTCGCCCTCGTTGGTATCAAAGGGCACGTCATAGTTGTCGGCATCGGTGAGCGTGGCGAGCAGTTCATTCTTTTCAATATAGTATGTGCCCCATCCCTCCTCGGCAAAGGTGCTCCACACGAGATAATTGACAGTGGCAGGGTTGACAGGGCCGCCATTCTCGCCGATGTTCCCCACCTTGTCCCAATTCAGCAATACGGTCTCGTGACCGTCGGTTGCAGTGAGATTCTCGACAGGAGAAGGCACATCGGGACCGACATAGACCTTTACCTTGTCGCTCTTCAAGCCCTTACCCGACTCATTGTAGGGGATGGCCTGATAGGTGTGGTAGCCCACAACGTCGGGCTCATCTACATAGACTACGGTAGCACCGGGAGCGACATCTTCAATGCTACCCACCACAATGCCGTCACGCAGGATGTCGATACGCG
>CAMVAP010000098.1 GCA_947165485.1 uncultured Prevotellaceae bacterium | reverse complement strand
AAACCATTTTGCTGCCAGTCTATATGACCTCACTGTTATAAAAAGAAAAGAACGAAAGATATTTCTTCGGGAGTGCGTGCGCTCCCCCTTTTTGCGCCGTTCAACGGCTATAGACACCTTTTAACGCCTCATCGGCTTGCTGGAAAATGCTGTCCATCAGGCGCTAGGAGGTTTTAAAGGGTTTTTGGGAGGCGTGAGCCTGAGTCCTATACATTGTCAAACATTGTGAGATTTCTACAGGATTTGACGAAATAAATTGTGAGATTTCTACAGGATTTCAATTGAAATCATTTTGAGATTTGGCCGAAAATGTTTTTTTGCGGCTTGTTTGGATTCTTTTTTACCCTGGCATGTCGGTAAATCGGGAATTATATCTAAATTTGTGATTCACTTAAGAATAGCAACTGATGATGAGACGATATGCTGTGATGTTTGTGTGCGTGGTGCTGGTGTCGCTGGCGGTATCGCTGGCGGCAGCGGCTGGTGATGGTGGACGGGTGCGCGTAGGGCTTGCCTGGCAGCCCAAGGCTGCGGCCTATGACCGCGTTGTCCTCTCTATCGAGGCAGCAGGTGGCGAGGCGGTGATTTTGCCCCAGCTGCGCCCCGCGGGGTTTGATTATGACAGCACGGCCTTATGCCCAAAATATACCGATGAAATGGGCGTTCTGCGTCAAGAATATGCCGACATCGTCAAGCGCGAAACCTATCACGGGACCCAAGCCGACAGCTTGCTGGCCAGCGTGCAAGCCGTCGTTTTTCTGGGCGGTGGTGACATCAGTTCAACGTTGCTGGCTCAGCCCCAGCCGTGGCATGGCATCGCCGAAGATAGTCCTGCCAATGCCACACGCGATGTGTCGGAATACCTCACGATGTCCTATTGTCTGGACCATGATATCCCCGTGCTGGGACTGTGCCGAGGGATGCAGATGCTGGGCGTCGTCTCGGGTGCGCCGCTCATTCAGGATTTGGGGAAATACTTCGATGAAATGGGCAAGAGTTACCATTTCCTTCACCGCATGGAGCGTGATGCCGAGGGTAAACGTTATTACACGCCCCACGACGTGCTGGTCACCGACCACTCCTCGCTGCTCTATGCCCTCACTGGCACCGACACCATCCGCAATGTACCCTCGTGGCATCACCAAGCTGTGGGCGATGTGACAGGGACTCCCTTGCGGGTGACAGCGATCACCCACACCGACGGCATTGCAATCATCGAAGCCATCGAGCGTACCGACAAGCGTTTTGCGCTGGGTGTCCAGTATCACCCCGAGGAGGCCATCAAGCAGCACGTCAAGGGGCAGGCGGGGGCTTCCAGCTTCATGCCCATCGACGAGGCCGTGAAATACTTTGTCGCGCTTATAGCAGCATCAAGGGCATCTCAAGAGGTGCGTCCTTGAAGATAAACTCAGCTAACTCGTTGATTGTAAGACTTGTCTCGATGCTGGCGCAGCGGGCGATGCGTTGTGCCGTGCCTCCCTGGATGGCATAGCAACCATTGTTCTCGCTGATGTGGTTGTCACGTGTCACGTGCAGCGTGATGCTAACGGCAGGATGGGCGGCGGCATAGAGGCGCAGGGCTTCCATGACATTAATGACTCGCACCATCCCCTTGTAGTGCGGCTTGACCAGATAATAGGATTTATCGTAATGGCTATAGACCTGCAATGTCTCCCACTGGCGCTCGTCTTGCAGCAGCACACAGGGGCGGGACTGTTGCCACTCATCGTAGGCCTTAAAGCCGTTTTCCACCACATTCTCATCCATCAATGGGCAAGAGCCCACTTGGGCATACCCCAGTTTCTCGTACATTTCCTGCAATCCTTCCTGTTCAATCAGCAGGGAAGCGAATACCTTACCCTGGCACAGGAGCCCGCGATGCATATACTTGAATAGCCGTGAAATCAGATGCTGGCCACGGAACTCAGGCAGGGTGCCCACGGCATACAGATAGACGGCATCGGTATCCTGGGCGTGATAGCGCAGGCGGTAGGGTAGGGCCTGGGCTGCCGACACCACTTGCCCCTCATGACGGCGGCAGTAATTGCCCGCTGGAGTGTAAACATGCGTGAAGAAAATATCTAGCGCCTCGTCACGGTCGTTAAACACGGCCTTCATCAACTGGCGAGCGCCTTCACGCTTGAGATCTTCCTCCCTGATGGACTTCTCGGGCAGCGAGACGGCCTGGTCTTTCTTGATCTGATAGGCGGGATGATAGGACGACTTGGCACGCCGCAGTCCAGGCAAGCCCATGTCTTCCTCCAGATTGATATAGGTGTACTGCTCGGGAATCTGACGCATGAACTCGTGGCGCACCACGGTATAGATGCCCTTATAGGAAATGTCTCCCTTCTCGACACACAGGTCAAACGTGTTGACGTTGATGGGGACACCATAGGTGAATGCGGCTATTTGGCCGTCAACATATAGTGCTCCACCCATGGCGCCAAAGCGCTCCCAGTTGTCAAACACCTGGCTGATGGATTCCCGTTCCATCACCTTGCTGTCGGCACCCTGGATGTGCCCGATGGCCTCGGCGTTGTCGCTCCAGCGCTGCAACAGTTGCAGGCACTCGGGAAACATCGACGGCTCCAGGGGGCGGTACTCATGGTTGGGGTAGAACTTGGGAAATTGTGACAGATGCTGCCGCTTGGGCCGCAACGCGTGTCCTGGCAGATTGATGATATTCTCCCTCAGGCAGATGTAGTCATAGCGCTCGGTCATCGGCTCGCTGAACTCAAATTCTCCCGGGAAGGTGCGCTGCACGAAGTCGATGTCTCGCTGGTTCAGATTGGTGAGGCTGAGTGGCTGATGATGGGCAAAACACTCATCCCTCAAGGCGCGGATGACACATTCCAGGCATCCGTCGCCAGCATCGGCCAGTCGGGGGTGATCCACCCCCTCGGGGACAGGCGGCAACGGCATGGTGTGGGTGTATTGACCGTCGTAGATGAACCGCAGCACCAGGTAACCCTCGATGATGGCATATTCCAACCCGTAGCGGTTCCACGTGAGCAGGTTCACATCGCTCCACTCGCAACCCTGCACATCCTCCCACCGCAGGTAGCTGTGGATGATGTCCAGATCCTCAAATCCAATTGGTCGATACTCAATCACAATCGTGTCCGTGGGGGCAATCCTTTATTATTTGGTATCGGTCTTGTATCCGTCTTCCAGGAGTTGTTCCTTGCTCAGCTGCTTGCTGTACA
>CAMVAP010000097.1 GCA_947165485.1 uncultured Prevotellaceae bacterium | reverse complement strand
CCCTCTACGAGGCCCGTTCGGGTGGTAGCCTCGTTCCCCACGCCACACGAGGCCTTCGGCCTGTGCGCCGTGGGGTTACCTCAATTCAAGGCCGCTGGCCTTGCTGTGGTCTTCGACCACACTGCCCCCACCTTTTATCGGGTGAACCCGAGGAAAACCATGAGGCGATGCAGGGTCTGCCCTGCCCATTTGGACAAATGGACGGATGGATGAGTGGAAGAAGAGTGTTGAGAAGATATAAAGAAATAGAATAGGATTGTGTCAAAACTCTAGATGACACAACCCATCTATTCATCTATTTGTCTATTTATATATAATATAATAGACGAATAGACGAAAAGATGAGTTACAGAAGGAACGGCATGGTGGGGGATGAAGAATATCAACAAAACCTTCCCTTTCCCCCCTATTCACACGTGCTTGGACAAATGGATGGATAGACTAAAAAACAGATGAAGTGCCTTGTACATGCGACACCACCAATCGGCCCTCGACGAGGGGGGCGATTGGTGGTGTGATGAGGATTCAACAGTTTACTTCTCCTGTTGCTGGTCGTCCATCAGGCCAGCGCGATAGCCGCTTGCCTGAGCCACAGCAACGCCATACTGGTAGCCCAGCTGGTAGGCCTGTTGCACGAGCTGTTGCATCTGCTGCATGATGGCCTGATACTGCTGTTGATACTGTTGCTGATTGGGCATCTGAGGCTGTTGTTGCGGCTGCTGGTAGCCGGGAGGATAGTTGGGAATCTGTTGCTGCTGCGGTTGTTGTGGCGTTTGATCCCAGGGGTTGGGTATCTCATTACCACCAGTGGCTTGACCGCCACCGCCCTGTTGAGCTTGGCGTGCGGCTTCTTCCAGTTTCCTTTGGAGTTCATCGAGTAATCCCATAATAGTAGAAATAATAGATTAATTAAGAGTTACTTATTGCTTAAAAAAAACGTTGGTTATAAGATTATCACTGTACAAATATAGTCATGAAAAATGAAAAGTCAAGGGTTGTAACCTAAGTTTATCATTTTTTTACCATATTTAAGCAGGAGACAGGAGGTGAGCCATGCGTGTCATTTCTTGAGGCACTTGTGCTCAAAGGGCAGCAGCCCCTCTTCCTCGCTCTTGATGATGACTGGCATCCCCACGCGGGCATAGTTTTCCTTGAGCGTGATGATGTCCTTGTCGAGCAGGCGGATGCAGCCCTCGCTGGCACGTCCAGGGACGGTGTTCTCGTTGTTGGTGCTGCCGTGGATGCCGATGCCGTTGAAGGGGGTCTTCAGGCGCAGGAACCAGTGACCATAGGACAGGATGCTGCCGCGCCCGTCGCCAAAGTCGTGCACCCACGTCGATGCGTCCTGGATCATGGTGATGGTAAACGGCTCGCCAGCTGGTGACTCGGGCGTGCGCATGTCTCCGCCCTTCTCCTTATTGCCCTTGTTCTTGCCCATGCACACGGGGAAGGACGCAATGGCGATGGTGTCACCGTCGTTATTGCGGGCATACACGATGAGCCGCAGGTCCCGCTTGGAGATGACGATAAACGGGCTGTCTTTTACATAGTCGGCATTCTCGCTGATGAGCAACTGGGGGGGCGCCGCTTGGGTGGCAGTTGGGGGTGTTGTTTTTTCCTCTTGATTGTCTTGCTTGTTACCGCCGCATGAGGCCGTGAGCAGCATGAGGGGCAGTAGCAGCAGGAGTGTAATATGTCGTTTCATTGTTCTTGTGATATGGATCATTTATGTTGAAAAACGTGTAACGTGATTATTCTACCAGTGTGGCAAACTTCTTGGAGATGTAGCAGGGCAGGTCATTGAAATAGACATAGTAGAAATCACCCTCGATGTCGATGCACTCCAGCACGTCTCCTTTATTGGGATGCAGGTTCTTGCCTCTCTTGTCGGTGATGATGTTGTGGTTGTTGATTTCGGGTGACGTGCGCAACCTCACGTCGCTACCGGTCACGACCACGCGGCCAATGGTGCATCCCGTGTCATCCTCGTCGGCGACAGGACCATCTTCATTCATGGACTTGTCATATTCTGAAACGCCTTCTTGCGGTTGAGCCTGCTGGTCGGTCATGCCGGTGGGAGCATCAGGGGCCTCGGCCACTTGCTCGGTGGCGGCTTCATCGGACGATGATTGATTGCCGCGGTTCATGAACCAGAGCACACCGCCACACACCAGCAATGCCACCAGAAAAGCGATGATGGCATAAAGCACACTGTTGTTAGCCCGCTTGTCTTTCTGTTTGGGCAAGGGTGAGGCGGCAGGCTTGCGGGCTGCTTGTTGTGGGGGCTCTTGAGCTTTAGGGGTCTCATCGGCCACTTCTACTGGTTGTTGGGGCTCATCATGGACAGGATGGCTCACAGGTGTTTCTAATTTCTCGCCGCAGTAATTGCATTGCTGGGCATCATCGGGGAGCATTCGCTCACATTGTGGACATTTCTTCATGCTGTTTCCTTTCTGTGTTACTTAAGTTTCGCAAGTTGTTAACTTGCTCACTGTTTAATGTTTAAAGGTTAATGTTTAATGAAATTTCGCTCCAAACTTGGGAAATAATCTATACTCAATTATCGGATTCTTCTTTAAACATTAACCATTATCCTTTAACCTCAAGTTTTTAAAGTGGCGCAGCTACTTTAGAAACTTGAATATGTTATTGAATGATGTGGTTGGTTATTTATGGGCAATGCGTGACACATTGGAGGCAATCGACACGAGCAGTCCTATCAGTTCCGAGACAAAACGGTAGGATACGAGTGTCAGATAGCTGGAGATAACCGTGAGAATGGTTCCTCCAAACAGTACACTCATTGATACCTTGAAGATCTGGGAGAAGTATTCCGATTCAGTGATGGCGACACACAACAATCCCATACCCACAATCACCGAGATGCCAACACCCACGATGGCCATGACCAGGGCCATGCCTTCGCCCAGGTTGCGCACCAGTGTCACAATGATGGGCAGCACGCTGAACTCATTATTGGGCTTGATCAAGACATCAAGACGATTAGCACGGTCGGTCCAGAATCTGATGGCCAGATAGGCCGCAAGCGATGCCACCGCAAGCAGGGCAATCAGCACAATGCCGATGACCACATCGTGGTCGCCAAAGGCGTGCCGCAGGTCCTTGAAACCACCGTAATAGTCGTTGGAGAACGTGTCATAGGCCACCTTGATGACAAACAAGGGCAACAAGAGGTGAAGCCAGCCGATAATCAGATAAATGGGTTTAACAGGGTTGCTGAAGATCTTGCCGCTGTCCACCAGTTTGAGGTACTTCTTCAAGAATAGGTTAATCTTTTCCATAATAACGGTTAAATTGATAATTAATGACATTAGTGTCCACTAAAAAATCATAAAAGTTCTTTGAAATTATTGAAATTCAG
>CAMVAP010000096.1 GCA_947165485.1 uncultured Prevotellaceae bacterium | reverse complement strand
AGGCTTGGAGCATTCCTTGCGACATCGCTCTCCCCTGCGCATTCCAGAATGAGCTGAGCGAGGACGACGCTAAGGAGCTGAAGGCTAACGGCTGCTGGTGCTGCTGCGAGGTTTCCAACATGGGCTGCCAGCCTGGCGCTATCCACTTCTTCCAGAAGAACGGCGTTCTCTTTGCTCCTGGTAAGGCTGTCAATGCTGGTGGTGTAGCTACCTCTGGTCTTGAGATGACTCAGAATGCTGCTCACCTCAGCTGGTCGGCTAAGGAAGTTGACGAGAAGCTCCACTGGATCATGCAGAACATCCACGAGCAGTGCGTGAAGTTCGGTACTCAGGCCGACGGCACCATCGACTACGTGAAGGGCGCTAACATCGCTGGCTTCATGAAGGTCGCTCAGGCTATGCTCGAGCAGGGCGTTATCTAATTTCCCGCTTGAAGATTGCTTAACTAACCAAGTACCTGAACAAGGCAGGCTGTCATCATCGGCAACCTGCCTTGGTTTATTCTATTGCCACTTCTTTACCCATTTAAATTAAATTACCACTTTTCACACTTGGATTTTTAAAACTTTGTGTATCTTTGCAGATTAGAATAATTTCATAATCTATGAGCGAAAACGAAAAATTAATTCAATCTATCATCGAAGCAATTCAGGAAAAGAAAGGACGCAGTATCGTCCATGTTGATCTCTCGGGTATCGAGACCGCCGCAGCCCAGGGCTTTGTGATCGCCACTGGCAATACGCCCATGCAGGTCGAGGCGATTGCCGACAGCGTGCGAGAGTACGTCGAGAAAAATGCGGGGCAACGACCCTTCAATTACGACGGTTATCAGAACGCACAGTGGATCATCATCGACTATGGCAACATCTTTGTGCACGTGTTTGTACCTGATTTCCGTGAGCGGTATAACCTGGAGCAGCTCTGGGCCGATGCTCGCATCAACACGATTCCCGATCTGGATTGAAATCATAGCGACTTCAGTTAATTATCTAGAATGGCTAACAACAATAATCAGCGCAAATTGCCCAAGTTCAACTTCTTCTGGATGTATGGACTCATGGTTCTTGCCTTGTTGACTTTTTATTACTGGCAGAGCAACGAGGTGTCGCAACCTGTTAGTTGGACGCAATTTGAAACTTGGGTAAAGACAGGCGGTGTCAAGTCTATCACCGTCTATACCAACAAGAATACTGCCGAGGCGGTAGTGACCGACTCCCTTGCACAGGAACTGTTCAAGGGCAGTCAATATACGCCCACACCAGGAACCGCGGCCAAGATGGTCACCCACATCCCCAGCTCCGACAAGTTTGAAGAGAAAGTCGATGAGTGGAAAGAACAAGGTGTGTTCAAGGGTGATGTCAAGTATGATCAGGCAAGTGATTTCTCGATGATCTTCTGGACCTTTGGCCCGATCCTGCTGCTTGTGGGATTGTGGTTCTTCATGCTGCGCCGCATGAACGGCGGTGCCGGGGGAGGTGCCGGGGGCATCTTCAGCGTGGGCAAGTCCAAGGCTAGGCTCTTTGACAAGGACAAGGACAACAAGGTGACCTTCCAGGATGTGGCAGGGCTTGCCGAGGCCAAGGTCGAGATAGCCGAGATCGTTGACTTCCTCAAGAATCCCAAGCATTACACCGAGTTGGGTGGCAAGATCCCCAAGGGGGCACTGCTTGTGGGACCTCCGGGAACCGGCAAAACTCTGCTGGCCAAGGCCGTTGCAGGCGAGGCCGATGTTCCCTTCTTCTCGATGTCGGGCTCCGACTTCGTCGAGATGTTTGTCGGCGTTGGCGCATCACGCGTGCGTGATCTCTTCCGCCAGGCCAAGGAGAAGGCGCCCTGCATTGTCTTTATCGACGAGATTGATGCCGTGGGGCGTGCGCGTGGCAATCGTGCCAACATGAATGCCAACGATGAACGTGAGAGCACCCTCAACCAGTTGCTCACCGAGATGGACGGTTTCGGCAGCAATAGCGGTGTGATTATACTTGCCGCAACCAACCGTGCCGATGTCCTCGACAAGGCATTGCTGCGCGCTGGCCGCTTTGACAGACAAATCTATGTTGAGCTGCCGGAACTGAGCGACCGCAAGGAAATCTTCCAGGTCCACCTGCGTAATGTCAAGACCGACGGGTCGGTTGACCTGGATCTCTTATCAAGGCAAACGCCTGGTTTCTCAGGCGCCGATATTGCCAACGTGTGCAACGAGGCCGCGCTCATTGCCGCCCGTCACAAGAAGCAGGCAGTGCAGCGTCAAGACTTCATGGATGCCATCGACCGCATCGTTGGTGGATTGGAAAAGCGTTCCAAGGTCATCACCGACGAGGAACGGCGTTCGATAGCCGTGCACGAGGCGGGACATGCTACCGTCAGCTGGCACCTGCGATATGGCGACCCCCTCATCAAGGTCACCATCGTGCCCCGAGGCAAGGCATTGGGTGCCGCATGGTATATGCCCGAGGAGAGGCAGATCGAGCCCAAGCAGGCTCTTCTCGACAAGATCTGTTCACTCATGGCAGGCCGTGTGGCCGAGGACATGTTCCTGGGCTTTATCGACACCGGAGCGCTTAACGACCTGGAGAGGGCGACCAAGATTGCTTATGCCATGGTCACCTACTACGGTATGAGTGACAAGATGCCCAACATCTCCTATTATGATACCTCGGGCGATGCCTACGGTTTCACCAAGCCCTATAGCGAGGACCGGGCACAGACCATCGACGAGGAGGTGCAAGCCATTATCAACGGCCAGTATGAGCGTGCGCGCAGCATTCTCACACAGTATGAACGTGGCCACCACGAGCTGGCCGACCTCCTGCAGCAGCGCGAGGTGATTTATACCGAGGATGCCGAACGCATCTTCGGGCCCCGCCAGTGGAAGTCCCGCACCGAGGAGATCATCAAGGACGCTTCACCCGCAGTGGAGCCCCAGGGTGACAATGTCACCGTAACACCTCCCACATTTGAACCCAACGAGTAATTTGCATTCCTAGCTTCATCATCATTAATATGGCAGTAGTAGAATTTAATGAGACTCAAAAGGCAGCCATTGTCAGCCTGCTTATCGAGATGATCAACGCCGATCGCATCGTGGAACCGTCAGAGTGTGCTGTGTTCAACACCATCTGTGTCGAATTTTGCATTGGCGACGACACCTACAACATCGGTCGCTCGCTCAACAGCATGGTCGCTGTCAATATCATGAAGAACATGAGTGATGTGCAGAAAATCGTCACCGCTCAACTGCTCACGCGTGTGATTGATGCCGATGCCAATGATGATGACAAGGAGATACAGCTGTTTAATATAATATGTAAATCCACCGGTGTCGATGTCCTGATTGATGCAAGGGGTGGGGAAGCGCAATGATCGCATTACATTATATATAAAAACGGCTCACAACAGGAGAACAGGACGTTTTTGAGTCCACACCATTTCAAGCGGGTGACATGTGATAATCTATAGCATGTCACCCGCTCGATTTGTGATTTACTATGAGTGTGTGTTGAAAATGTGGCGCAACTGTTGTGGCTATGCCGACGAGCAATCTGCCCTGGAGGGGCCACAGTGACGCACAAGGTGACACGAAGGCTTCTCGGCTGCTTTTTGTGGGAATATCACCTTTAAGCGCTGCCTTTTTACTTTTTGCTGAAATTTTTTTTAAGAAAAAACACCATTTGTAATTATTTGATAAACAATAGCATAGTGTGGTTATTAACACCATTTTTGCCAAATTGTTAATAACTTTGGGTGAAAAAAGTTTCAAAAAAATTTGGTCAGTATCAAAAACGGCTGTAATTTTGCACCGCTTTTCGCCTCAAACGGGGCGTGAAAGTAACTCAAAAAAGAGTTCTTTGACATGTTTGCAGCAATGATAGACGTAGTACAAGAGAACAGGGACAATTAATGTCCCCGTTGATTCTAAACATCATAGTACAACACAATAGAGCAGGAACATCAAGGGCCAGACACAACTCAGGTCGAGTGTTGCGTTTTCATTATAATTCTTGAAAAAGAAGAAACGATAATACAA
>CAMVAP010000095.1 GCA_947165485.1 uncultured Prevotellaceae bacterium | reverse complement strand
ATAATTCTAAACTATATCACCTGAATCTGCCCTAAAACCCTCAATTTCGGTTAAAATTATTATGATAAACAGTATTAATAATCAAAAATAATCCATTATCTATACATTAGTCAAACAAGAGGGCAGGAAATGCATGAAACCGTTTCCTGCCCTCTTGTTAAAATGAGGCTGTAGATAGGACTAACGTTTACTTGACGGTGAAGGTGGCCTTGAGGGGGAGGTTGTCGCTGGCGGTGCCCACGAGCATCGTGCGCTTGCCCAGCGAGGTGGTCCAGTCGCCCTTGGTCTCGTCCCAGTACTGGAAGGCGCGGCCACCAATGGTAATGGTGACATCGCGGCTCTCGCCTGGCTGGAGGGTGACCTTCTGGAATCCGCGCAGTTCCTTGACAGGCATATCGACGTTGCCGCTCTGGTCGCTCACGTAGAGCTGGATGACCTCAGCTCCAGCACGCTTGCCCGTGTTCTTGACCGTCACGGTAGCGCTGACGGTACCGTCGGCAGCCACCTCACGGTTATCGAGGCGCAGGTTGCTCACGGCAAATGTCGTGTAACTCAATCCGTGGCCAAAGGCAAACATCGGTTTGCGTTTCTGCTTGTCGGCCCAACGGTAACCCACGTAGATGCCTTCCTTGTACTCCTCGTCGATAATCTTGTGACCCTCGCGCCAGGTGCCAGGATAGGTCCCCAGGGCGTGAGCGCCCACATCGTTGAGGCTATGGTACCAGGTGAAGGGCAGTTTGCCCGAGGGGTTAGCGTCGCCCACGAGGATGCTGGCCAGCGCTGTGCCGGCCTCGCTGCCGATAAACCAGCCCTGAATGATGGCTGCAACCTTGTCGCGCCAGGGCATGGCCACCACATCACCCGAGATGTTGACAAACACCACATTCTTGTTGACGCGCGCCAATGCCTCGACGAGGGCATCCTGTCCGTAGGGCATGTCCATGTGCTTGCGGTCATGACCCTCGGCATCCTGATAGTCACTCTTGTTCAAGCCGCCATAGATGATGACATAGTCGGCCTGTTGGGCCTTGGCAACCGCCTCGGCGATGAGTTCACTGGCAGGACGGTTGTCGGCCAGCGATTGCTTGGCCACGACGCCATTGTAGGCTCCCGTGGTGTCGCCCACATAGCCGCGGGCATAGTCCACCTCGATGCCAGTGCCTGCCAGACGGGTCTTGATACCGTCAAGCGGCAAAATCTCGTGTTGCACCTTGAGCGAACTGCTGCCGCCACCCACGGTCATCATCTTGATGGCGTTTTCACCCACGACAAGCACACGCTTGGTGCTATTGAGGTCGATGGGCAGCGCATTGCGTTTGTTCTGCAACAGCACGATGCCGTCCTGGGCAATCTTCAAGGCTGCGTCATAGTGCGCCTCGCTGCACAGGAAACCGCGGGCTCGCTTGTTGCTCATTGTGGTGCGGAAGAACAGGCGCAGCACGCGGCGCACCTTGTCATCGAGTTCGCGAGTCGTGAATTTGCCTTCCTCGATCAGCTTCTTGTAGGGCTTCGCCATGTAGTAAGCGTCATAGGCGTTGCTGGCGCCCCAGGCCAGACCATCGGTCCAGCTGCCAAACTCCATGTCCAAGCCGTTCTTTACTGTCATCTCGGTGTCGTGGGCACCACCCCAGTCGCTCACTACCACGCCGTCATACTGCCAGTCACCCTTCAATATCTCGTTGAGGGTGTACTGGTTCTGGCAGCAGTGCTGGTTCTTGTAGAGGTTGTAGGAGCCCATGATGCCCCAGGTGTGACCTTCCTTGACGGCGGCCTCAAATGCGGGCAGATAAATCTCGCGCAGGGCACGGTCACTCACGATGACGTTGACCTGATGGCGGTACTCCTCATCGTTGTTCAAGCAGAAGTGCTTCACGCAAGCTGCCGTGCCAGTAGATTGCAGACCCTGCACGTAGGGCACCACCATGCGCGATGCCAGCAGGGGATCCTCGCCCATGTACTCAAAGTTGCGACCGTTCAATGGAGTGCGGTTGATATTCACGCCAGGTCCCAGGATCATATCCTTGCCACGGTAGCGCGCTTCCTCACCCAGGCTGCGGCCATACAGTTCGGCCAGAACCGGGTTCCACGTGGCTGCCAGACAAGTCAGTGCGGGAAATGCCACACATGAGTCGTTGGTCTGTCCAGCCTGCACCCACTCGTCCCACAAGACATCGGGGCGCACGCCGTGTGGCCCATCATCGGTCCAGAAGTCGGGCAACCCCAGGCGCTTCACGCCTGGTGAGGAGAACTTGCTCTGGGCATGGATGACTGCGATTTTCTCGTCAAGCGTCATTCGCGCCAGGGCATCCTCAACACGTTGCTCGATGGGTGCGTTGTCATTGAGATAGACTGGCACTTGCTGGGCCATGGCCGTCATGGCCATGGCCGCAGCAGTTGCCAGCAGAATAAATTGAATCTTTCTCGTCATTTTATTCCTATAAACCTGAAATCTCTTAACCTATTTCTTTTGGAACACACGCACATAGTCCACTTCCATTGTGACGGGAAGGGCATTCTCGTCAACGCCCTGGGCACCGCCCCAGTCGCCACCCCAAGCCAGGTTGAGGATGACATAGAACGGGTCGTCGTAGGGCCAGTCATCGCGTCCCAGACCACGGTTGTTGTAGCTCAGCTGAACCTTGCCGTCAACATAGGTGGTGATGTTCTGCGCTGTCCATTCGATGGCATAGGTATGGAACTCGCCCTCAGCGCCCTCGCAGTACATCTCGTGGGTCACTTGGGTACCATTGGAGTGGACATGGGCATTGGCGTGCAGGCTCGATGACACATAGTTGGGGTGGTAGCCCACCTCTTCCATGATGTCAATCTCGCCATCGGCAGGCCAGGACTTGAAGTTGACGGGCATCATCCAGAAGGCAGGCCAGGTTCCCTTGCCCTTGGGCAGCTTGATGCTGGCCTCGATGTAGCCATACTTCCAGCCCGTATTGCGCTTGGCATATACACGGCCAGAGTACACCTTGCCGTTCTCCTTGAGCGCCGTGATGCGCAGGTGTCCATTCCTGACCTCGGTGACCAGCTTGCCCTCGGGCGTCTTGTGGTTCACATAGTTCTGCAACTCGTGGTTCACCCAACCGCTGTTCTGCACCTCATGGTACCAGTCATCGGCATTCAGCTCTGAGCCCTTGTCAAACTCATCGTGCCACACCAGGCTGTAGCCATCGGGGGCATAGTAGGCAGCCTGGGCCGCAGCTTCCTGCGTGAGGCTGATGCTCTTGCGGGCCGACCCCGACATGATGGTGACTGTAGCCGTGCGGCTTTCAGTCATGGGGTTGGCTGGTACGGTGACCAGTATTGACCCTGACTGCGAAGTGGTATTCTTGGCATCAATGGTGACAAAATCCTGGTCGGAATATGCTCCCCATTCCTTGCCTGTCGTGGTGACGTTGATGGAATAGGTGCCGCCATCGGCAGGAACATTGATATTCTCCTGCGAGACGGTAATGTTCACCTTGGAGGGCTGGGGGTCATCTTTGCCATCCCCACCGCAGCCCATCAGGGCTACGGTGAGAGAAAGCAATAATGTGTAAAACATATAATTTTTCATCTTAATGAATGTTTCCAGTTTTCAGCGTTCAGCCGCTAAAGCCTTACTTATGCTTCTGGATAATGATATTGCTGATCTTGGCCTCAAAGCCAGCGGGGCAACCACCGAAGTCCAGGATGAACTTGCCTTGATCAAACTCGATTTCCTCGGCACCGTTCTTGGCAACCACACCGATGAACTGGAGCACGTTCTCGCCATCCTCGAGCGCAAAGTCGCCCTTGTAGCACAACGTGTTGGGGTCATTGGTCACGTCAGGATCCTTATTGACCTTGACAGTGGCGCGGCCCAGCTCCATGTTGGTGGTGACGGTGACGCGCACGTCATAGGCCTGGCCTTTCTCGATGTGCAGGGGCACACCGGTGATGGAGCACTGAGCCTGCCACTCTGATACGGTGGCATCGTTAGCAGTCACAGTGTAAACACCGTTGGCATAGGAGAATCCGGGATCGGCAATCTGTTGCCAGCCGCCATCGGCCCACCAGAAGGTCATCGTGCCGGCAGTGTTGAAACCTGCACCCAGGTTGTCGGCAGAATTCACATCCACCCATTCAACAGCGGGTACGTCGGGGGTGACGGGCAGTACGGTGCCATCATCGTTGGCATGATCCTTGAGCACAATGTTAGAGATGTTGACGGTGGTACCGGCCTGGCAACCGCCAAAGTCGAAGAACAGGTTCACGCGCTCCATGT
>CAMVAP010000094.1 GCA_947165485.1 uncultured Prevotellaceae bacterium | reverse complement strand
CTGCATGCTTGCTTACCACCTCTACACGCTGTCAAAGCCAGTCAGCCCCAATAGTGTGTGCCGGTTGTAAACGGCCTGCAAAGGTACTACAATTTCTGTGCCAAACAAGCGATTGGGTGCAAAAAAACAAAAAAAGTTTGAAATAAGGGCCTGACAATCCTTCTAGATGATCTCCTGCACTGCCTCATGGTAGTAGGGTGACTCCTCGGGGATGAATAGTCCGCTGTGAAGGCGCTTGAGGATGCGGATACAGGCCCAGGCATCGATGGCTGCATATTGTTGCTGCGCGTCGGACAGTTGAGGCGCTTCCCAGTTGGTGAGTTGCTGGCTCTTGCTGATTTTCTGCTGGAACAGGATGGCGTAGATCTTTTGCAGGCTCATGTCGGTGATGCCGTATTGCTTGACCAGTTGTTGCAGCTCGACGAATCCTCCGGGCCGCAGACTCTGGCAGATGCGTGAGAGCTGGTGAAAATCATCGGTGGTCGAGAGTCCCACCTTGACGCAATTCTTGTCTTCAAGGTATTGCTTGAGTGGAATGGGAATGCCTGTTTTGTTGAGCCTGAACAGGAAGGCGTCGCTCTCGGTCGAGAGTTGTAACAGGGCGATGTTGTGGTGCTCTCCGCGATGAAAACTGGGACGCGTCTCGGTGTCAAATCCCACTATCGGGGCGGTGCGCAGGGCTGTAACGGCACTCTTGACCTGGGAGATGGCGGAGATGATGTGGATGCGCCCGGGAAAGGTGACCCGTGGCATCTCGTTGATGGTCTGCTTGTCTATCGAAACGATGTGCATAACGCCTGCAAAGGTAATATTTTTTACTTATAATGACAACAACGGGGCGCTATTACTTACCTCTGGCCATGACATTGACTAGGGGCTGGTGGGGGCTCTGGTTTCTTTACAGGCGGTTCACTTGCTTGACACCCTTGACATTGAGGATTTTCCTGGTGAGGTCATCAAGCAGGGTGATGTTATTCACGTTAACCGTGAGCACTCCCTCAAATAGACCTCCCTGTGACTGGATGTTGATGCTGCGCAGCAGGCAGTTGTCGGTCTTGTTGATGACCGAGGTGATGGACGACACAATGCCGATGTCGTCGCGGCCCAGCACCTGCAGTGTGGCAACAAACTGGCTGCCCGCCTTGCCTGTCCAGCGGGTGCGTATGATGCGGTAGGGGTAGCGTCCCTTGAGGTGCAGCAGGTTCTTGCAGTCACAGCGGTGGATCTTGATGGCGCCATCGCTGGCGATAAACCCTTGTATCTTGTCGCCATAGATGGGGTTGCAGCACCGGGCCAACTTGTAATTCACCCCCTTGACATCGTCACCGATGGTGAGGATGTCGTCACTGGTTTTGTCTTCCTGGGGGCTGGGTTGCTGGAGTACAAACTCCTGGGCAGTGCCGTGAGTCGTGGCCTCGTTTTGCTTAGCTATGATTTCCTCATACTGTTCCACAACTGTGTTGACATCGATGATGTCCTCCTGGATGGCCGCATAGAACTCGGTCGTCGTTTTGTAACCCAGTTTCTTGATGACGCGGGCTAGGGTGGCGTCATCGGGCACGATTTTGCGGTTCTTGAAGCGTCGTTGCAGCGTTTCCCGTGCCAGCTGGGCTTGACGCGCTCGGCGCTCGTTGATGGCGTTTTTGATCTTATTGCGCGCCTTGCTCGTCACTGCAATCTTGAGCCAGTCGAGGCGAGGCGATTGCGATGCCGATGTGATGACTTCTACCGTGTCGCCGCTCTTGAGGCGGTAGTTGATCTTCTGGTTCTTGCCATCCACCTTGCCGCCCATGCAGGTACTACCCACGCGCGTGTGGATGTGGAAAGCAAAGTCGAGTAGGGTAGCCCCTTGTGGCAGGCGTATCAGGTCCCCCTTGGGCGTGAACACAAACACCTCGTCGTTATACAAGTTGGTGTCCATGTTGTGCATCAGGCTCATCTGGCCTTCTTGACCGCTGGCCTCCAGCATCTCGCGCACCTCGTTCATCCACTTGTCCACGTCACCGTCACTCTTGATACCCTTGTAGCGCCAGTGCGCGGCAACGCCACGCTCGGCGGTCTCATCCATGCGACGCGAGCGTATCTGCACCTCCACCCACTTGTCGCCTGGGCCATACACGGTGATGTGCAGCGATTCATAGCCGTTGCTCTTGGGAATGGTGATCCAGTCCTTGAAACGTGACGGGTTAGCCTTGTAGATGTCGGTCACTATCGAGTAAGCAAGCCAGCAGGCGCGTTTCTCGTCCTTGGGCGTGGTGTCCAGGATGATGCGGATGGCAAACAGGTCGTAGATGCCATTCAGGTCAACGCCCTGTTTCTGCATCTTCTGCCAGATGCTGTTGATCGACTTGGTGCGACCCTTGAGCTCAAACTTGAGCCCTTCCTCCTTGAGCCTCTTGTCAATGGGGGTGATAAAGTCGGCAACATACTGGTCACGCTCCTGTTTGGTCTCGTTCAAGCGGGTGGCGATCTGTGAGAAGACCTTGCGGTTCAGGTACTTGAGTGAAGTATCCTCTAGCTCGGTCTTGATGGCGTACAGGCCCAGCTTGTGAGCTAGAGGGGCATACAGGTAGCGAGACTCGCTTGCGATCTCGTGCACAAACTTCTCGTTGGGGTGGTGATTGATGGTGCGCATCAGGGCCAGGCGGTCAACCGTCATGATGAGGATGACGCGCACGTCCTCGGCAAAGGTGAGCAGCAGCTTGTGGAAGTTCTCGTTCTCCACGGCTGCCTGCTTCTTGTAGAGTGGCGCTACGTTGAGCAGGCCGTGTACTACTCGGGCGATGTCGTCACCCAGCATGGCTCTTACCCTCTCCACATCAAGGAAATCCTTGCGGCACAGGTTGTAAATCATCGTCGCGATAACCATCGTGCGGTCGGGGGCGATGCTTTCACACAGCGTGACCGCGGTGCGCAAGTGGCGCACCACGGGATTCAGGCCATACTGGTCGCGCTTGAAGATGCCCGCCTCGGTAATGCCTCGCTTCACGAGATCATGCACCATGTTAATGTCGCGGCTTGACAACTGATCGCCCAGCATGATGTTTAATTTCCTGACAAGCCTCAACAGTTGTTGCCGCTCCTCATGTGTGAAATATTCCTGAATCATTGCCATCTGGTGAAATAACACAAAAAAATCACGCAAATTTAGCCTTTTTATATCAAATTGCTTGCACAAACGTGGCTAAAAAACTAATTTTGGGAAAAATTTAATATTCAAGTGATATGTGGAACGACAATGACAAACAATTGATGGCTGCCAAGGGCATCACCGAGCCTGTGATTGAGGCTCAACTCAAGCGATTCGAGACGGGTTTCCCGTGGCTCAAGTTAGAGGCCGCGGCGACAGTAGGTAACGGCATCGTGAGGCTGGATGCCAAGCAGCAGACCCAGTGTATCAAATTATGGAAAGAGTTTCAGGGCGGTGGAGCCACTATCGAGAAGTTCCAGCCCGCATCAGGCGCTGCCAGCCGCATGTTCAAGAATCTCTTCGCCTTTATCAACGAGGGCAAGTCGGCGCCCGAGAGCGACTTTGAGCGCCAGTTCTTTGACAATATCACACAATTTGCATTCTTCCCCCAGTTGAACAAGACTTGTGTCTCACTTTACCAGAACAACGTGAACGAACTGGTGGAGGCTGGTCGATATGCCGATGTGCTCAAGGCGCTGCTCCTGCCCGAGGGCATGAACTATGGTGCATTGCCCAAGGCGTTGCTCAAGTTCCACCGAGCCGCTGCCGGCACCGTCCACACCCCGCTTGAGGAACATCTTGAAGAGGGCGCGCAGTATGCCGCCGACGTGGACCGCCGCGTGAGCATCCACTTCACCGTCTCGCCCGAGCACCGCAGCGGCTTCGAGAAATTGATCAAGTCCAAGGTGCCTCTCATGTCTAAGGTGTGGGGCGTGAAATATGACATCACCCTGAGCGAGCAGAAGGCCTCGACCGATACCATCGCTGTGAATATGGACAACACGCCTTACCGCGATGCTAAGGGCAACCTCCTCTTCCGCCCCGCCGGACATGGTGCCCTGCTCGAGAACCTCAACGAGCGCGATGCCGATGTCGTGTTCATCAAGAATGTGGACAATGTGGTACCCCTGCGTCTGCGCAGCGTGAGCACTCGTTACAAGAAAATCATTGGCGGCTACCTTGTTCAGGTGCAGCGCCAGTTGAAGAAATACCTCGAGACGCTTGACAAGGGCAATGTCAAGACGGGAGACCTCAAGGCGATGCTGCGCTATGCACGGCACACCCTGTGCATCAGCGACACCGCAACCGACGGCATGGACGATGCCGCCCTCGCCGCATGGCTGCACAATAAGTTCAACAGACCCATCCGTGTGTGCGGCGTTGTGCCCAACGAGGGCGAGCCTGGCGGTGGACCCTATCTGTCCTATAACGCCGACGGCTCTGCTTCACCTCAGATTCTCGAGTCGGCACAGATCAACCCCGATGACCCCGCTGCTGTCGAGATGATGCGTGGCGGCACCCACTTCAACCCCGTTGACCTGGTGTGCTACATCAAGGATTATAAGGGCATTAAGTTTGACCTGCGCAAGTTTGTCGATCCCGAGACGGGCTTCATCAGCACCAAGAGCAAGGACGGCGTCGATATCAAGGCACTGGAGCTCCCTGGCTTGTGGAACGGCTCGATGAGCGATTGGAACACCATCTTTGTCGAGGTGCCCATCGACACCTTCAACCCCGTCAAGACCGTCAACGACCTCCTGCGCAAGGCCCACCAGTAAAAGTAAAAAGAAACTAGAAACTAGGGACTAGAAACTAAAAAACAAAAACTCATGAAGAGAGTATTGCTTTTCCTGCTGGTGGCAATGTCGCTGGCCCTCAGTGCCAGTGCGCAACGGTCAGTTGAGGACGAGGACACAATCTATACCGTACATTCCATCAACCAGCAACAGTTCAAGGAACTTGTTGCCGACTGGAGTGCCCGTGATTGGAAAATGGTGAGTCCACGCCCTGTGGTAGTTGATTTCTATGCCGACTGGTGCGTGCCCTGCAAGAGACTCGGCCCCATCTTGCGCAACATCGCCCAGCATTATCAGGGCGAGGTCGATTTCTACCGCATCAACGTGGACGATAACCCCGACATCGCAGCCGCATTCCAGATCCGTAGCATCCCGCTACTACTCATCTGCCCCCTCCAGGGCGAACCCAAAGAGCTGGTCGGCCTCTATTCTCAACAAGAATATATCCGCGTCTTCAACCAGGCCCTCGGGCGGTAACATTATTCTATAAGAACCACAGGCCAAGAAAGAAAAAACAAGAAAATTTCACTCAAAGCATTGTCAGTTGGGAAAAGTTTTGTAACTTTGCCCCGCTTTTTAGCGAAACAATTATTAATCAACTTATTTTTAACGATTTATGAACAAGTACGAAACCGTTTTCATTTTGACTCCCGTTTTGTCTGATGATCAGATGAAGGAAA
>CAMVAP010000093.1 GCA_947165485.1 uncultured Prevotellaceae bacterium | reverse complement strand
ATTATTATTTTATATTTATATCAATTTAATTATAATTTGAATAATTTCCCGCCCGACAGGGCGGTTATAATTCCAGGTAGAACCTTTTGATACACTCTCATCAAGGATCCAGATACCAATTATGACACAGCCTATTCAAATCCCATTGATCAGGCTTCCAGACCACGGTCGATGCCCTGCTTGAGTGCCTCGACGTAGTTGTTGATGCGCTCCATCTCGCGAGGAATCTGGATGCGCTGCGGGCAATGTTCCACACACTTTCCGCACCCGATGCAGTGGTCGGCCTGACGCAATCGGGGCACACTGCGGTCATAGCCCACGAGGAATGCCTTGCGCGCGCTGGCATAGTTGGGATCCTTGCGGTCTCGTGTGAGGTTCCCCTCGGCAATGCACTTGTTGTAATGGGTGAGCACACCGGGAATGTCGATACCATAGGGACACGGCATGCAGTACTTGCAGTCGTTACAGGGGATGGTGTTGTAGCCCACAATCTCGTCGGCGATGCCATAGAGGAATTGCTTCTCCTCGTCGGTGAGCTCTTCGAGCGGGCTGTAGGTACACAGATTCTCCTTGAGGTGCTCCATGTAGGTCATGCCGCTCAACACGGTGAGCACGCGCGGGAACGAGCCGGCATAGCGGAAGGCCCATGAAGCTGGCGAGCGCTCTGGGTCGCGGGCAAGCAGTTTGCGCGCCAGTGGGGTGGGCAATGAAGCCAGTCGTCCACCCAGCAGCGGCTCCATGATGACGGCGGGGATGCCGCGCTTGTCGAGCTCGGCATACAGGTACTCGGCATTGGTATTCTCCTCGCTGAAGTCCTTGGCGTGTCGCCAGTCCAGGTAGTTAAGCTCGATCTGCACAAAGTCCCAGTGGTACTTGTCATGGTTGGCCAGCAGATAGTCAAACACGGCGATCTCACCATGATAGGAGAAGCCCAAGTTGCGTATCACGCCCTTCTCGCGCTGTTCCATCAGGTAGTCGAGAATGCCGTTGTAGATGTAGCGCTGCCTGAACAGCTCCATGGCCTCTTCACCAGTGCCGCCGCCGATGGAGTGCAGCAGCAGGTAGTCGATGTAATCGACCTGCAGCTCCTTGAGGGAGTTCTGGAACATCTCGATGCTGGCGGCGCGGGTCTGAGTCTCGGGAGCGAAGTTAGAGAGCTTGGTGGCGATAAAGAACTCATCGCGCTTGTGGCGGCTCAGGGCGATGCCCGTGGCACGCTCGCTCAGGCCGCGGCTATAGGCGGGCGATGTGTCAAAGTAGTTCACGCCATGCTCGATGGCATAGTCAATCTGCTTGTTGACCATTTCCTGGTCAATCTCGGCGTCATTGTCGCCACCGAAGGGTTTGCCGTTGGTCGCCGGCAGGCGCATCATGCCATAGCCCAGGATGGAGACTTTCTCCTTGGTCTTGGGGTTCACGCGATAGGTCATCTTGCCCACGGGAGGTTCCTGGACGGGCACTTTCTTGTCATCGCCAGTGGCACAGCTCACGATAGTTGGCGCTGCCGCAGCGGCGGTGCCTATTCCCAACGCCTTGAGAAACGAGCGGCGGTTCAATGTCTTGCCACCCACAATATGATTGTTATGCTTATTATCGTTCATATCATTATCATGCTAACATGTATAGTATAACTAAAACCTAAAGCCTAAAACCTAAATCTGGCTATGAACCTCATGCCCCTCGACATAGATGGCACTGAACGGCCTGGCCGGACACACATACTCACAGGTGCCGCAGCCAATACACATCGCACTGTTGACGGCGGGCACCATGGGCGAAGTCTCGTCCTCGGGGTTGCTGGGCACCATCATGATGGCCCCGGCAGGACAATGGCGGGCGCAGTTGCCGCAGCTCACGCCATCGGTCAGCACTACGCAGTTGGCCTTGATCCACACGGCATGGCCTATCATCGTCGAGGATTTCTCGGCCACCGTGATGGGCTTGATGGCACCAGCGGGACAAACGGTCGAGCACTCGACACACTCGGGGCGGCAAGCACCACGCTCAAAGCTCATCTCGGGTTGCATCAGGCGCATGGGGTCGGTCGAGGGACGCAACACACCATTGGGGCACTTGGCCACACACAACTGGCAAGCGGTGCAATGCTGGGCAAAGTTACGGGCGCTCACCGAGCCCGGAGGCGTGAGGGGGGTGGTGCGCTTGGCAGGCACCTTGTCCTCGATGATGGCCAGGCCACCGTCCACCTTCTTGGCCGCCTGGGCCAGAGCAACATCGGCTCCCACTATGGCACCGCCCACGAGGAACGCGCGGCGTGCCTGATCGGCAGTGGGCTTTTCCTCCTTGACGGGCTGTGCGGCGGCCTTGGGGTGACCGTAGTGCAGGGCTCCAAAGTTACATTTATCCAGGCAGTTGCCACAGGTCACACAGCGCGTGTAATCCACCTTGTGGGTCTTGAAGTCGATGCAGGAAGCCTTGCAGTTCTTGGTGCACAAGGAACAGGACTTGCACTTGTCGGCATCAAAATAAACCTTGAGCCACGAGAATCGGGCCAACTGAGCCAGAATGGTTCCCACGGGACAGATGGTGTTGCAATAAGTGCGGCCACCACGCCATGCCAGCACGACGATGATGATAAAGGTGGCCAGGGCTATCAGGAATGTGGGCAGGCTCTTGATCCACACGTCCACGCCGTAGAAGGCGTAGCTGTCCACGCGCTCGGCAATAGAAGCCAGCAGGTTGTTGCCCCACTGATAGACCGGCAGCAGCAGGTTGGTCACCATGCGGCCATAACTGCTATAGGGCGCCAACAAGGCCGCCAGCGAGTGCACGCCAGCAATGAGCGCCACAATAAACACGGCCAGCACGCCGTAGCGCAGCCAGCGCTTCTCGGGGCTGGCTGTGAAGCGGTTCTTCTTGCGCTTGCCATGAATCCATGACACGATGTCCTGGAAGATACCCAGCGGACAGATGACCGAGCAATAGATGCGGCCAAAGATGAGGGTCAGCAGCACCAGCGCCACGATGATGACCACATTCAGAGCCAGCACCGCAGGCAGGAACTGGATGCGCGCCGTCCAGGCCAGATAATGGTGAAGCACCCCGCTCACGTCAAGAAACAACAGCGTCACCATGACCATCATGATGGCCGCCAGCGTTATGCGGATTTTCCTTAACATAATGAGTAATTTTGATTCAGAAAAGTGAATGATAATTAGTTGAATGTGCAAAGGTAGTGAAAAACCGCAACAACAGCACCATCAAACGGTCATTTTTTATCACATTCCTCCCCCACTTAGGGCACAATCAATAAACGGACTGTGCCACGAGCATCAACGCCCACAGCACAGTCATCTCAAAAAAAGAATTCAATATGTAAGATGATATAGGCTTATATCAATGAAGCCTCACACACATGATTACTCGCCAGCCGAGAGCAGCATATCAACGAGGGCCGAAACATCATCGATGAGCACCTTGCCGTCGCCATCCACGTCGCCGTTCTCAAGGTCGTTACCCAGCAGCAGGCCGTCGATAAGCATGCTCAAGTCGTCGATGTTTACAACACCGTTGTTATCCACATCACCAGGGATTACCTGAGGATCGGGAGGAGTTACCCAGTCACCGACAGTGAAGGGAATGGGATCGTTAAAGAACCAGTTCCAGTCATAGTTGTTGGGGAAGTAGGGCGACCAAACAACAACATAATACTGGGTGCCCTCGGTCAGGTAATAAGAACCGCTGATGTCGATAGTGGCAGTCTCATTCTCCTGCAGATCCACCTGAGTGGTCTTAGCCGAAGTTGCTACGGTATATTTTCCATCGGTACCCTTGGTAGCGAGAGCCCAGCGGATGGTGCCCTGCCAGGGACCGCTCAGTGCCTGCACCTCAAACGAGCCGCGCACGTCGTTGGCGGGCATTACCTCCTGCAGATAGCTGGTGCCAGTCACTACGACACCGCCGTTCTCACCCTCCTCCGAGGGACGGATGCCCATGATGGCATACTGGTCGGCGTTGAAACCTTCCTTGTACTCATCGTGCTCATAGGGAGTATCACCGTAGATGCGCGGTGACAGCAGGTCAAAGCTGAACCAGCTGTTGTATTCCTCGGGCTGGAAACCCCAGATGATGCGTACCCTACCCTCTGAATCATAGCCATCCATCACAAAGGCATGACCGACATGGGCATTCTGGGTACCATCGTTAAGAACAGTCCTGTAGCCAAAGTAGAGAACGGGGCGACCCTCATCCAGCTCGGTGTAAACCATCTCACGCCAGGCCTGCTCAGCATAATTGGCCTTCTGCAGGAACTGCATATTGGGGTTGTAGTCAAAGTAAGCAACCATACCCTTGATGATCTGATCATAGCTGACATTGGTGCTGCTGGTCGAGAACTTGGCATTGAGAGCAACAGCAACGTCATAAATCATCTGGGCGCAATCCTGCCAGTTAGTTGAACTCTCGGTATAACCATTCCTCATGTTGCGGTACTTGTAGCTGTGGTTGAAGTTGGCAGTAGCGGTCTGAATGTTGCCGTTCAACTCATAGTGGAAGGTGTTAGAACCGTTACCATAAGCGGGGAACTGCAAGCCCTTCAAGATGTGAGCAACAGCGATGGGCACACAGCCGGCATAGCAATGCTCGCCGTTGGACAAGGGGAAGTAGTTATTGTAGGGAGCAAACTGATGCCAGTGGGGACCCTCACCATACTCGTTCAAGAACATGGGAGACACGCCATTGGGGTTCATCTTAAACGAGGCGGACTGGGCCTTCTGGGGATTCTTGCGCATCAGGTCCAAGCTCTGCTGGTAGCGTTTAAACATGATCTTCACGGGCTCGGGAGCCAGATTCACGTCAAACGAGCCACGGTCGTTGTAAGCCAGCACGGGATCAGTCATGTCGTCACCCGAAACGACCACGTAACCCTGACCACCGTCACGGTTGAACACATAATAATCCACCTGACCCTTGCTGTTCATTGCGGTCTGGCTCAAGCTCATCTTCACATTAGATGCGTTTAACCTCGTTGAGCTGGAGAACTGCTGCTGGGCTATAGCCTTAGCCTGGTCAACAGTAATGCTCTTAGCATCAATGTTCTGCGAGAACATCGCGAACACCGACATTAACAATAAAAACTTTTTCATAACACTATTAAGATTTAGAATAAATTAATAATACTCAACATAATGAATAATGGACCAGAACACGCTTTAGGGCTGTTATTCTGATAATCACATGTAAAATTTAAGAAAAATGAAAGCAATCCTGATGGTCTCATTCACAGAAGGTAAATGTTGATCACACTCCACATTCTTTATAGTTTCACACGTGCAAAATTAGATGCTTTGAACGAATCAGCAAAATATTTTCGCATAATTCTATAAAAATTCATTGGCATTCACATCAATTGATAGCTCACCAGATAAAAAGTGGGGCGAGCTAGAGGTCGAAAGACCTCGCCAAGGCCAGCGGCCTTGAATTGCGCAAACCCCAGGGCGCACTGGCCGAAGGTCAGTGAAGTGAACCCAAAAAGTTGGACTGATTAATGTATATGTTAAACTGTATGCGG
>CAMVAP010000092.1 GCA_947165485.1 uncultured Prevotellaceae bacterium | reverse complement strand
GCAACTTTGTGAACCGCGCCCTGGTGCTGACCCACAAGTTCTGTGGCGGCATCGTGCCCCAAGCAGGCGAACTCACCGACATCGACCGCGCCGCCATCGAGGAGTTCAAGAATGTGAAGGCCACGTTGAGCGACAATATCGAGCAGTTCCACTTCCGCGAGGCTCAGAAGGATGCCATGAACCTGGCCCGCATCGGCAACAAGTACCTGGCCGACACCGAGCCCTGGAAGCTGGCCAAGACCGACATGGGCCGCGTCAACACCATCATGAACCTGGCGTTGCAGATCACGGCCAACCTGGCCATCGCCTTTGAGCCGTTCCTGCCCTTCAGCAGCGAGAAGCTGCGCAAGATGATCGGCATGGAGCAGGCCGACTGGAGCCGACTGGGCGACATCGATATCCTGCCCGCTGGCCGCACGCTGGAGCAACCCGTGCTCTTGTTTGAGAAGATCGAGGACGACGTGATCCAAGCACAAATCGACCGCCTGGAGCGCATCAAGCAGGAGAACATCATCAACAACTTCAAGCCCAAGCCCGTCACCACCTCGTGCACCATCGACGACTTTGCCAAGCTCGACATCCGCGTGGGCACCGTGCTGGCGTGTGAGAAGGTCAAGAAGGCCGACAAGCTGTTGAAATTCACCATCGATGACGGTATGGCAGGCCGCACCATCATCAGCGGCATCGCCAAGTGGTACCAGCCCGAGGAGCTGGTGGGCAAGCAGGTATGCTTCATCGCCAACTTCCCGCCCCGCAAGCTCAAGGGCATCGAGAGCCAGGGCATGATCCTGAGTGCCGAGGACGCTGGCGGACGCCTCGTGGTCATCGGTCCGACAGGCCCCGTCAAGCCCGGTTGCCAAGTGGGATAACCCGACTGGAATCAAACAACCATAACAACATAAAGACAACCTGAACAACATGTTTTGGTTGTCTTTTTGTTATTTCAGGTTGCATGTGCATCCGCGACCTCTTATCTCACGCAAAGTCGCCAAGCCGCAAAGTTTTTGATATTAATTGACGCGGATGCCATTTGTCTTTATTGTGTTTATTGTCTTCCTTTTATTCACGCCAAGACGCGAAGCGGTGTTAATATATGTTAAATATTGGGGGTTTATTTGGTTTATATTATAAACTACTTTATCTTTGCAGCGTGAAAGTAAGAACGGTAATCGCGAGTGCTGTTCTTTTTTCGGAGAGTTTTAGTTTATATTTTAAACCGCTTTATAGCCAAATTTAAGACAATTCAAGTTATGGAAGAGAAGAAACTGACCGAGCGCGAGAGCCTCGAACTGATTACCACGATGATCAATCGCACCCGTGAGCGCTACATCGGCGACGGCAACATCATGCTCATGTGGGGCTACCTGTCGGTGGTAGTAGCCGCACTGGTGTGGATCATGCTTGTGAAGACCCACAATCCTGTCTGGAACTGGTTGTGGTTCGCAATAGGCGTTGTTGGAGGCATTGCCACCCCCATCATGTCAAAGAAGAGTGAACTGAAGAGCGGAGCGAAAAGTTATTCCGACAAAATCACGTCACAGATTTGGACAGTGGTAGGCATTTCAGCCTTAGTGGCAACGCTATTCTGTTTTGTTTTCTCATTTATGGGAATGCATAATGTCTGGCGGATGATGTTTGCCTTTGCACTCATCATCGTGCCGATGGCCGAGATGGCCCAGGGCATCGTCGTGAAGGAGAAATCCTTCATCTTTGGCGGTGCAGTTGGCCTGTGCATAGGCATCTTCGCCGTTTGTTGCATTGCTGCAGATATGCCATTGGGTGCCAACTGGTTCCTGCCGATGTATATGATCGCCTTTGCCTGCATGATGATCATCCCGGGCCATGTGATTAACCATAAAGCCCGTCAGCAGCGATGAAAGAGCTGGATCCCATCCTTCACTCCCAGCTGCGGCTGGCAGTGATGTCCATCCTGATGAATGTGGAGGAGGCCGACTTTGTCTATCTCAAGGAGAAGACCGAATCGACGGCGGGCAACCTGAGCGTGCAGCTCGACAAACTCTCCACGGCGGGCTACATCACCGTCACCAAGGGGTTTGCCGGCAAGAAGACGCGCACCACGTGTCAGGTTACCGAGCTAGGCCGCAAGGCCTTTGAACAGTATGTCGAGGCTTTGAAAAGTTACCTCAACCTGTAAAATAGCCGATTCATTTAGTGATAGGAACGCTCATCCATAGCAGGGGTGGGCGTTTCTTATAGCACACGGGGTTTCAGGCCAGGCAGATGGGTGCTTAGGATGCGTTGAGACTTGGGGTACAGGTTGTTGGCGCGGTTGCCCAGGTTGTTGGCCATGCCCAGCACAGCGCCCTCATGGGCGATGAGGACGTAGCCACGGGGAGCATCCACAGTGATCGACTCGCCGCGCAGGTAACGCAGGGCTGTGGGATAATCGACCTCACAGGTGGGGAAGGCCGCAGCCGCCCTTGCCATCGACATGGCCAGGGCATGATGGGGTACCGTTTTGCGGCCCATCACGGTGGCGAGTTCCACACCGGCGTGCAGGACACTTAATGCGGAGCGCAGGGCTGCTACCTCAAGGCGGATGTCCTGGGGCACGGCGATACACAAGTCACCCTGCTGGTCTATCACATAATCATCGGGCGAGTTGAGCCAACCATTGCCGATTTCAACGGTGCTTTTTGCATTTTTAGTTTTCACTTTGGGAATCTGCCTGGGGGCATTGCCATCCTTGCGGAAAACGGCCATAAACAGTCCCTCGCCATCCACGCGGTGGGGCATGAAGCGGTAACCGTGGCAATCGCTGCCGATGGCGGGATGGATGTTCCACGACGGCTCAACTGGCACCTCCAGCGACGTGGCGCCCAACTCATTAACGATGTAATCGGCCATCACCTCGTTCTCCTGACGGTTGTAGGTACAGGTGCTGTAGATGAGAAGGCCACCGGGGCGCAGGGCCGGCCACACGTCGGCCAGGATCTCGCGCTGGCGCTGTGCGCACTGCTCGACCAGCTGCGGTGTCCACTGGCTGACGGCCTCGTCGTCCTTGCGCATCATGCCCTCGCCACTGCATGGCACATCGGCGGCGATGACGTCAAAGAAGCTGTTGAGTTTTCCCACCTGGGCCGGCGCATTGCTGGTCACCACACAACGGGGGTCGCCCCAGCGGATGACGTTGTCAGCCAGCACACGGGCACGGGGCGGCACAATCTCGTTGGCGACCACCAGCGAGCCTTGTGGCAAGGTCTGGAGCGCCGCAGTGGTCTTGCCGCCTGGAGCAGCACACAAGTCCAAATAGCGCACGGGCTCATGGACGAATTGACGTATCACATGGCCAATGAACATCGACGATGCATCCTGCACATAATAGTGCCCCGCATGCCAGTCGGTGTCGAAGGTGAACGCCGGACGGTCAGTGAGATAAAAGCCACAATCGTTCCAGGGCACACGGCGGGCACCCTCGGGCATAGTCACCCCACGCGCCGCATTGACACGCACGGCCACGCTGGGCTCGCTCGACGTGATGGCCGAGGTCAACCGCTCCCACTCGTCGGGCAACAAGTCCCGCAATTGCTCTATAAACTCCTGTGGCAGATTCATCGCTGCAAAGTTAGTTGAAAAGCCGCAAACAGTCCACAAAACCGGTACAATAAATCAGTTTTCGTCCAAATCTAGGGTTTTCACCCCACTTTTGGACAAAAATCGTTCAGTTTTCGTCCAAATCCATGGTTTTTACCCCACTTTTGGACAAAAATCGTTGTTTTTATCCTTTTTCAGCTTTATCTTTGCCGACAAAATAGAAGGATTACAATGGAAAGACTTATCGGACGTAAACAAGAATGTGAAGAACTGAAGTGGGCCATGGAATCCAAGCGCTCAGAGTTGATCATCCTGTATGGCCGCCGCCGCATAGGTAAAACCTTCCTTGTGCGCAGGTTCTTCAATGACAAATACAGTTTCCACTATGTGGGGGCACATCGTCAGAAGAAAGCAGTCCAGTTACAGAACTTCAGGGAAGCCCTCCAGCGGTACTCTGACGGTAATGACATCCCCCAGTTTGATAATTGGCACGAGGCATTTCTGGCTTTACAAGCATTACTTGAGCAATGTCCAGACAGGCGCAAGGTCGTCTTCTTTGATGAAATGCCGTGGATCGACACTCAGGGCAGTGAGTTTGTCAATGAACTTGAATACTTCTGGTCCAGTTGGGTGCAAAATCGTGATGACATTGTCTTCATTGCCTGTGGCAGCGCCACAAGTTGGATGAAAGAGAAACTGGAAGACAACCAGGGCGGACTGCACAACCGCATTACCCATAGCATCTATCTGCGTCCATTCTACCTGAGCGAGTGTAAAAGCTACCTCATCGAACATGGCTTTGAATGGGATGATTACACAATTCTGCAATGCTATATGGTGTTGGGCGGAGTGCCTTACTACTTGAGTCTGCTGAAGCCCGAGCTGAGTCTTCCCGAGAATGTGGATTCCTTGATCTTTGGTCGAGGGGGCGATTTGAGCAACGAGATCAACGAACTATACCATGCCCTATTCAATAAAGCCGACCGCTATATCAATATCGTCAAGTTGCTTTCAACCAAGCGTGAGGGCTTCACCCGTGGCGAGATAGAGCAAAAGACAGGATACAGTGGCGGAGGCCTTAGCAAGATGCTCAATAATCTCGAACGCTGTGATTTCATCATATCCTACGCCCAGTTCGGCAATAAAAACAAACAGACGCTCTTCAGGCTTGCCGACTTCTACACGCTTTTCTATTTCCGCTATGTGGAGAATAACCGAACGCGTGATGAACAGTACTGGCAACACCACTTCACCGACCGTAGTGTGGAATCGTGGGAAGGATTTACCTTTGAGGAGGTATGCCTGCGACACTTACCACACATCAAGCGGGGATTGAGTATTGGAGGGATGGCTACCGAGGCATCTTCATGGAGATATGTTCCTCGCAAGGGAGACTCTCGTAAAGGTGCCCAAATCGACCTTGTTATCAAACGCGCAGACAAAATCATACACCTCGTTGAGATGAAATTCTCAGAGAAACCCTATACGATTACCAAGGACTATGAAAAACGGTTGCGTGAACGCAAAGATCTCTTCATGGACGTGACAGGTATCATGAGAGGCCCTGTCATCACATTCATCACTCCAATGGGTGTTACCAGAGGGGCACATTCATCAATTGTCCACAGCCAACTCACAGCCCAAGACCTATTCGCAGCGTTATGACTATCCTCAATAGTATGATTTTTGTCCAAATCTAGGGTTTTTGACCCACTTTTGGACAAAAATCGTTCAGGTTTTGTCCAAATCTATGGTTTTTACCCCACATTTGGACAAAAAAATATCGTTGTAACTTCATGGCTTAACAAATGTCGCAGGCCAAAAAACAAAGGGGGAAGAGGGGGGTGGAAATTATAGTTTTTTAAGGATTTAAAGCGTTGTCAAATGGGCGTTTTTTTGTAATTTTGTACGTTTTTATACACCCCCTATTTTTGGTGGAATAAACGCGTAAAAAACTACATTTTTATGTCAGAAGAAGAAAAATATATCGAAGAGCAGCAAGAGAAGAATTATTCAGCGTCTAACATCCAGGTGCTTGAGGGTCTTGAGGCCGTGCGCAAGCGCCCTGCGATGTACATCGGTGATACCCATGTGAAGGGTCTTCACCACCTGGTGAGCGAGGTTGTGGATAACTCCATCGACGAGGCTCTGGCCGGGTTCTGCAATCGCATCGATGTCTATATCGGTGAGGACAACAGCATCACCGTGCGTGACAATGGCCGCGGTATTCCCGTTGACGAACACGAGAAAATGCACAAGTCAGCCCTTGAGGTCGTGATGACCGTGTTGCACGCCGGTGGTAAGTTTGACAAGGGTTCCTACAAGGTGTCAGGTGGCTTGCACGGCGTGGGCGTGAGCTGCGTGAACGCGTTGAGCGACTACCTGCGCGCCGAGGTGCGCCGTGGTGGCAAGGTCTATATGCAGGAGTACAGCAAGGGTCTGCCCACCAGCGGTGACGTGAAAGTCATCGGTGACTGTCAAGAAGAGGAACATGGCACGACCATCATCTTCCACCCCGATGACACGATTTTCTCGACCACGGTCTATGAGTTTGACATCCTGTCCAACCGCCTGCGTGACCTGGCCTACCTGAATGCCGGCGTGACGCTATCGATCACCGACCTGCGCAACAAGGACGAGAACGGCAATCCCCGCAGCGAGACCTACTACAGCGAGACGGGCCTTGACGAGTTTGTGCGCTACATCGACGGCAACAAGGAGGCGCTCATCCAGGACGTGATCCACATCAAGAGCAAGAAGGGCGACATCCCCGTTGAGGTCGCCATGACCTATAACACGTCGTTCAACGAGAACATCTACTCGTTTGTCAACAACATCAACACCATCGAGGGCG
>CAMVAP010000091.1 GCA_947165485.1 uncultured Prevotellaceae bacterium | reverse complement strand
CTTCTCTTTTTGCCCCCTAAACATATTCACGTAGTAGAAATTCAGCACCCGTGATTTCTTCCATTTAGGATAATTGCACTACCTTTGCGTCACCAATCAATTCATCAAGACACTATGCCGCATCGATTCATCATCTCCTGCACATTGTTGCTCGCCTGCTGCCTGAGCATGGTTGCACAAGTCACTGCCTCCCTGCCCCCCAGGCCCACAGGCACCGCATTTATCGTCGTCTCCAAACTGGAACAGCGATTGAGCGTGTATGACCGCAACACGGCTGGTGACACCGTGCTGGTCGCACAGTTCCCTTGTTGCATGGGCAAGAACAGGGGCAACAAGCAACGACGTGGAGACATGCGCACCCCCGAGTCGCCCCAGGGCAAGCCCTTCAAGATCACCATGATCCAAGACGCTTCCTCCTGGCGGCACAACTTCCATGACGGGCGCGGCAACATCAAGGCCTACGGCCACTGGTTCCTGCGCCTGGCCACACCAGGCCACAAGGGCATCGGCATCCACGGCAGCACAGGCAACGAGCACACCGTGCCAGGCCGTGCCAGCGAGGGCTGCATCCGCCTGCTCGACAAGGACATCATCACCCTCAAGCAGCACTTCGCCTACGTCGGCATGCCCGTCATCATCCAAGCCGAGCAAGAGGCACCCCTCCCCTGGGAACCCCGCGCCCGCCAGCTGGCCACCCCGTAAGTTTCACTCGGCAATAATCAATTTGTACCCGATGCCGCGCACGTTGACGATGCGCAGCCTTTGGTCTTGCGCCAATCGGTGGCGCAGTTTGGTGATAAAGACATGCAGGCTCTTGTTGTTGAAAAAACTGTCATCGCCCCACAACCCGAGAAGGAGCGATTGGGACGTTACCACCTCGCTGGGATGCAGGCACAAGTGTCTCAAGATCTCGCTCTCACGGTAGGACAATTCAGTCCTTGTACCCGTGGGCACATGGGTCAACCGCTGAATGACCGAGTCAAAGAGGTATTGACCGATCGTGAACCGCACAGCCTGCTCTGGCGCAGACGAGACCGTGCAGGCACGCCCCAGCAACGCCTTGATGCGGATGATGAGTTCCTGCATACCGAAGGGTTTCTTCAAGTAATCGTTGGCTCCCATCTCAAAGCCATGCACCACATCGCCCACCGCCGAGCGCGCGGTCAGGAAAATGACTGGCGTCAGGCGGTCTCTCTTGCGGATGCGCCTCACCAGTTCATAACCATCCAATCGCGGCATCATCACGTCAGCCACAAGCACGTCGGGCTTATGAGCCGCAAACAGCCTTAATGCCTCCTCCCCGTCGCTGGCTATGGTCACATGAAATCCCTGACCCACCAGCGTGTCCTGGATAATCATTGCCAGGGTGCGCTCGTCCTCGGCAAGCAGTATGTTGATGGTCTCGCTCATGACAATCTGATTGTAAATGTACTACCCTCACCCCTCGTGCTTGACACTTCTATGCTCCAGCCGTGCTTCTCGACCATCGTTTTGACATAGTACAGTCCCAAACCATAGCCCTTGACGTCGTGCACATTGCCAGTGGGCACGCGGTAGAATTTATCAAAAATGTTTGGGAGCTTGTCGGCAGCGATACCCATGCCATGGTCGATCACGCTGATGGCATCAGGTGTCGCGGTTATCTCCACACGAGCCTCACCCGATGAATACTTGACGGCATTGTCAATGAGGTTGTTCAGGATGTTGCTCAAGTGGGTGCGGTCAGCCTGAATGCTGAGGTCTTCGGGATGAATGCGGGTCGTGATATCAACGGGTTTATCGGCCTTCAACTGCTGTTGCTCAATCACGGGTTGCAGCAATTGCGCGAGGTTTACCGCCTCGATGTTGAGCCGGAACTGCCGGCGACGCTCCATACTCATCGACAGGATCTGTTCGACCATCCCACTCAATCGTTCCAGTTGCTGCCGGCACAGGGTCAAATAATGGCGCCGCTTGGTATCGTCGGCTTGTTCACCGAAGTTGAGCAACGCGTCATTGGCGGCATAGGCCACCGCTATCGGGGTTTTCAACTCATGGGTGATGTTATTGGTAAAGTCGGTTTTCATCTCATCAAGCGTGCGTTGCCTGATGATTGTCCTCATCAAGAGATAAAAGGCTACCCCCAACAGCAACACAATGAGCCCCGATGCCGTCAAGATGCCGGTCATCTCCCGCAAGACATGTCCCGTGGTGGGCTCGATGGTGAGTTCATAGCGGCCATAATCAGCCCAGTTATAGACAAACTGCCGCGCCCGCTTTCCAGGCACATATCCTGGTGTGACGTGCCGATAGACGGTATCGGCCTTAATACATACCAGTTGGTGCTCTCCGCTCAATCCCAGCTGGTGCAGGCCCGACGTGAGCAGGGAGTCGTAGGTCTCATATCGGGTACCCTCAAAACGGTCAATGCCCAGGTGTAACCCTTGCTGGATCATCGAGGCCAGTTCTGTGACCGATATCTGCTCTTCTAGCATCCTCATGAATGCATTGTCATCGGTCGTGCTGTCGCCGACAGCCTGTGGGCTTGAGCGCAACACCACTCCTGTTTTCTGTTCAAGTGTTTCGCCGCCAACTGTGACCCGGGTTGTAGTGACACTTTTGGTCGTGATACTACCATCCTCCTCGATGCCTGCCCTCACGTCCATCTCACCATGGGGCCCTTTGTCCTCGATGTCCTTGAGACGCAGGAACACTTCCTTAAGGTCGGCCACGCGCATCGCCTCATGGATGTCGTTGTCCATCTGCTCACCGATGGTGAAGTGCAGTTGCTCCAACCAATAGGCCTGATAGGCAGCAACACCCAGTAGTGCCACGATCACCAACACTGCAATATATTTCAGTTTCACGTTCATCTCCCGCAAAAGTACACAAATAACCCGTTAGTCCTAACCTCCGTTAAGACTAAATAAGTTTTTAGCTCACCTCTCACAAGCTAATGGTGTGAAAAGGTGAATGCAACCCAGTTAATAATGGTTTGAGACGCTACTGGTGATTTTGCCTCTCTTGGATAAATTCGTCGACGACATACAGGTCGCTATAAAGATATAGGCCTGTGGATTTGTCATGCAAGTCGGCACAAGTTTGGCTCTCATAGAACAATTCAAGGGCCTTGACGGGTTCTATCTCAAGCCGTTTGGACAATTCCATTGAGATGGCAGCGATACGATTGCTCAGAATGATTTCTTGTACAATCGGTGATTTGACGGGGTCATCATATTGTTTCTGTTCCATCATAAATCAAGTATTTGTCAGTAATTCCTTGACTAAGCAAACACATCTGGTTATTCGGTTGATGCTGGGACAATCGTCCTAATGCAGTGTCAAGATCCATCAGCCCGAGCATATAAAGGTTAACTGTATCAACCACCCGATCATTGGCTACACCCCCCTCAATATAGTCATAGGCATCTGCAACCAGTTGGCCTCGCCTGCTAGCGACAATAAATTCCAACCAATCTCGGTCATAGGCCTTGAAAAGTTTGCAATGGCCCTCAGTCAAGATGTTGTCACGCTTCAGGATATATCTGTTCAATACGGGTTCTCTCTTCCGGCGGTCTGCTGTCAGAATAGCCCATTCCAAAGCCTGCTTGCGGATGTCTGTCACATAAAACCCCTGGCCGAAGTCCAGATTCTTGCGACCGAATTTGCAAATCGGCACCTCAACTATATCAGTCCCGCCATGGTAAACAATCACCTCATTCATTTTGATTTCTCCCATCGATTAAGGCATTCAATCATGCCGTTTGCTATGTTTTCACGACTCTCGGTATGCAAGGACTCATAATGAGGAATAATGTACCGCTCAATCATGCCCACTCGCTTCATGCGATTGTACACATCCTGATATGTGGTATTGAGGATGCGGGCAGTCGATTCTATACAAGTGGCGACAAATGCCATGATGACTTGTGTCTTGGGTATTTCTACGAGTTGTTCCATGCCTTTGCCTAATTTGACTTTTTGCAAAATTAGCGAAAAAAGTTGATGTATTGATAAAGAAGGCAGAAAATCTTTGGCAAGCCGTTAAGACTAAATAAGTTTTTGGTTAAGACTTGGTAAGCCTGATTTTAGCCCAGCGGTAGAGGAATGAGGGTAATTTTGCCGCAAAAAAATGAATTTAATCATCAAAGCAATGAAACGAATGGTAAAGATTGTGATGCTGCTGGTTGCCATGATGGGATCGGCGGCCAGTGCAGTGGCCCAGGATGCCGCTGGACAGGATAGCGTTGCTGTGGAGAGGGCCGACACCTTGCAGTTGCAGGACGTGGAGGTAGTGACGATGCGCCAGTTGGTCAAGACGCTGGACGACCGCTTGAGCTACAATGTGCAGGCCGACCCCGAGGCGCGCACGAGCACCGTGCTTGACATGCTGCGCAAGGTGCCGCTGGTGAGCGTTGACGGCCAGGACAACGTGCGCGTCAATGGCGGCGGGAGTTTCAAGATTTACAAGAACGGTCACCCCGACCCGGCCTTGTCGTCCAACCCTAGGGAAGTGCTGCGCGCCATGCCTGCCAGCACAATCAAGCGCATCGAGGTCATTACCGAGCCTGGTGCCCGCTATGATGCCGAAGGAGCGACAGCCATCCTGAACATTGTAACTGTTGATGGTGTGCGCATCGAGGGTGTCAACGGCACGGTATCGGCGTCAATCAACACTTTCGGTTCGCCCAACGCCAGTGCCTATATCGCAGCCCGAATTGGCAAGTTCACACTGGGAACGACAGCATTTTACCAGAAACAGGCACATTGCCAGTTTGCCAGCGAGGACGAGACCTGGACAACCTATCAGGACACGGGCACCACGATGTATAATCTCTATCGCAACAAGCAGCCTGCTTGGGTTTATAACCTTAACTTGAACGCCAGCCTGGAAATCGATTCGCTGAACCTGATTACGGCGTCTTTTGGGGGCTACCGCTACGGCTTGAACATCTACGGCGACAGCCACATCGAGTATCATGACGCAACGGGGCAGTTGATTACGTCTTATGACAACCCGTTTAACCTGCCGCAGTATGGCTTCATGTCGTGGAACGGCCGTGCCGACTGGGAGCACCGCACCAGCCGCAAGGACGAAGTCCTGACCGCGTCCTACATGTTCTCGACCACGGGCCAGAACGAGGAGCAGTACGACTCGCTCATCAACCTGGTCAATCCGCCGTTTGACTACACAGCCTACAGCAAGTGGGGCAAGGAACGCTTTATCGAGCACACCTGGCAACTTGACTACCAACTGCCACTGTGGGAACATCACCTGCTTGAGGTGGGCGGCAAGTACATCCTGCGCCTGAACAAGAGCCACAACCGCATGAATTATGACGGTATAAGTGAGCTGAACACCGACACCCGCTTCAAGCACGACATGCACGTGGGGGCCGCCTATGCCACGTGGCGATACCAGGCGGGCGACGTCACCCTGCGAGCCGGGCTGCGCTACGAGTACAGCCACTTCAGCGCCAGCTACCCCAATGGCGACGGGGAACCCTACGGACGCGACCTGCATGACGTGGTCCCCTCGGCCAGCGTTCACTGGCAATTGTCGCCGTTCAACAGCTTGCGTCTGTCTTGGGCGACGAGCCTCAACCGCCCGGGTATCCATTACCTGAACCCTGCGGTAAAACGCTATACCACGTCGGTAGAGTATGGCAATCCCCGCCTTTCAAGTGCCCGTAACAACATGGTGAGCATCAACTTCCAGCACACGGGTAACCGATTGACCTTTAACGTCAAGCCCACCCTGACCATCACCAATAACCTCATCGGCACCTTACGCACCGCCCATGACGGCATCGTCTATCTGACCAACAGCAACGATTGCCGTTACCTGATGGCAGGCGTGGGCGGTTTCCTGCAATGGATGATGACCGCCAAGACGACTCTCGTCATGAACGGCGAGGTGGCTTACAAGCGTTACCGCAATCCCTCGCAGGGCTTGACCAACAGCGGCTGGGGCGGCAACCTGTATGCCCAGTTGACGCAACAGTTGCCGTGGCAGTTGCGTGCAACGGCAACCTGCATGTGGTATGGCATCGGGCACGATGTAAATCATGTGTATGGCTACAGCACCATGCCCGATCCGACCATCATGCTGGGCTTGTCGCGCTCTTTCCTCAAGGATAACCGCTTGACGGTTCAACTGTCGGCTAACTCCATCCTGCACAAGCACCAAGGTGACAAGCTATATGTCACTCAAGGTGACTATGTGAGCCATGGCGTGGGGCGCTATAGCCAGCGCAACGTGCGGCTGAGCGTGAGTTACGCCTTCGGCTCCAGCAACACCCGCGTCAAGCAGGCCGAAACGACCGTCGAGAACGACGATCTCGTGGGCGGCCTGAGAAGCGGCAACTAACATCAAGAGGCTGTATCATATAGGTTCACCCGATAAAAGGTGGGGGCAGTGTGGTCGCAGACCACAGCAAGGCCAG
>CAMVAP010000090.1 GCA_947165485.1 uncultured Prevotellaceae bacterium | reverse complement strand
GAATACGGCCTGTGGCAGGACTACGGCACGGGCCGCGAGACGCCCCGTGGCAACCTTGGCGATCTTGGCGATCTTGGCAGAGCCAAGAAACGCAAACGCCGCCGCTGGTTCTCCCGCAAGTATTATGCCTCAGTCATGCGAATGAAAGAATTCTATGAGGAGAACGTAGGACGCACGTTCTGCGGGATATTGAGTTCAGCGTTGTCGAAAGATTTTAGACAAAACCATTAGAAAAGCGAAGCCAATGGCCTCGCTTTTCTATTCGCTAAATTGGAATTTACCTGAGGTTTTTCAAATAATGCATAGAGACATTCTTACTCGACAATTCTATTCTCGAGTACTTGCAGAATCGGATATGTCACAAAGCACATAATCAATGTTGCAAGTATGTCCCACCAATCAAATGTTTGGGATATGGTAACCTCATAGAAGCACCAAATCAAAAAAACTTGAACAAGTATTGCCAACTTGGTATATCGGACGGACTTGTGCATGGCATAGAAAAAGAAGGCCGCGGCTGGAACCGCAACAATGTTACCAATGGTATCAGCCAAATGCCAGTCATTTATATGATACGTATAAATTAAAGGTCTATAAGTGAAAGCCAGAAGGAGACCGAGTACGAAACATATCAATGCCCCGTAGAAATAAATCAACCTTTTTTTATCGCTTAGCTCAATAGGAGGGTCCAAGAAAACAAGTTTACGAATGCTCATTGTTCAGCTAAATTCCGATTTATCGTTCAAATTACGCTACAAAGGTACAATTTTTTGCCCAAAGTCGTGTCTTTTACCATACCGCCCAATCAAAGTAGTTTTGTGTAACAAATCGCAAAATCAGCGCAAGCTGAGTGGAAAGCCAAGTTTGCTTGAGCTTTTCCGAAGCGCATCCTGATTTATCTAAAACTGTTTTGATTATGATCGACATCACACAACTCACAGCCCTGATCTCCGCATTCCGCGTCGAGACCGAGAAAGAATCCATCTCGCCCGAGACCGTCGGCAAGATCCTCCAGGATATCACCGACCTGCTGGCCACCGCCATCGGCGAGACCGAGTACAACATCATCCGCGTCTGGAAGGAGACCCTCCAGCAGTACCGCTTCCTGTATGACATACAGCAGCGCAGCGTGGAGGATCATAACTTCGTCATGCTCTCGCTCATGACCCGAAGCCTGCTCGACGGGGCGGCCTCGTCGCTCACGCTGGCCATCGCCCCTGCAGACCGCAACCACGCCGGCGTGCTCACCGCCGAGGACTTCATCAAGCTGCAGAACCTCGGCTCGTACACCGACGACCTGGTGGACTCCTTCCTGGAACTGCAGACCACAGTTGACACGAACTCTGCGGCCATCACCCGCATCAAGGCTGCGGGCTTCGTGCTGCAGAGCTTCCAGGCGGGCAGCGCCGATGCCGCGCGTGTCACCTTCGCCGCCAGCCGCTACAACCTGTCCACAGGTGCAGCGGCCATGCTCAACAACGCCCTGGTGATCGAGGCGGCCACCGACCAGAAGGCCGGTGTGATGACAGCCGCCCAGGTCATCGCCCTCAGTGCCGCCAAGACCGACATCAACGCCCTGAAGTCAGCCGTGAACGTCATCAAGGGCGCGGGCGCACTGATGGACGGTGTGCGGCAGGTCATCTCCGCAACCGACCGCATCGGCTTCAGGATCTTCGGCTACAACCTCGCCACAGGCGAGCAGGAGGCCGAAATGCAGACCGTCGTGCTCACGGGAGCCACCACAGCCCTGGCGGGACTGATGACCGCCTCGCACGTCAAACTGCTGAACCAGCTCAAGCAGGCCGTGCTCGGCAGCGGCGGCTCCACCGCCCAATCAAGAAGTTTCTACAACATCGGCATCGAGATCAACCAGGCCACGGGTGCCCTGTACCTGCGGGGAGCCAAGACGCTCGTAGCCGCAGGCTACACGCCTTATCTGTTCCGCTACACCAAGAAGCGCAACCGTGTCAACGTGGGCAACGTGAAGCGCCACGGCCCCGTGCGCAAGGGCTGGAACGTGCTGGGCAAGGCCGACACCGTTTCCATCGGCGACAACGAGCAGGTGCTCATCGATGCCAGCGTGATCGACCGCACCTATGATGGCGACCAGCAGTACCGCCACGAGGCACGCTACTTCGTCAAGGACGCAGCCGACAAGGACGGCAGCCGTCTCGCCAGCTTCGGCAAAATCAGGATCATGGTTTCGGAGAAACAGGGCAAACTGATGGTGCCCAGGAAGGTGAGACTGAAATACGGCATCGCCTTCTCGTCGGCCAAGGCCGACAACCGCAAGCTGCTGGACAAGGCGAGCCTGGTGACGCCGATCATCCCGTTCCACGTCAGCACCCGCATCAAGGAGGGCTCCTACACGTGGATCTTCGAGAGGTGATGCCCAAAAAAAGCAAAAGGTGAGCCGAAGCACACCCAAATAACAGACGATGAGCCGAAGCACATCATAATAGCAACAAGTGAGCCGAAGCACACCAGAAGTCTTGCTTTACAGCTACAAAGATACACCGAAAATCCCTAACAACCAAAGAAAAACGAGAAAAATGCAGACCATAATTGACATAATAAGACACCTAGCCCTGCACGACACCGCCGTATGGCTGGCGCTGACCTACATCGCCGTGGTGCTGGCCATGGCCGTGGACTTCGTGGCCGGAGTCCGCAAGGCCCACCAGGCGGGAGTGGCCACCACCTCGCGCGGCTTCAAGATGACCACCGAGAAGGCCACCAAATACTTCCTGCCGATGCTATGCCTATCGTGCATCGACATCATCACATCGGTCGTCCTGCCAGCACCGTTCTTCACGATCCTGATGGGCGGCTTCAACATCTTCTGCGAATGGAAGTCCGTCCTGGAATCGACGCATGACAAGCAGGAACTGCGCGACAAGGCGCACACCTTCAACGTCATCGTCAAGAACAAGGACGACATCGCCGCCATCGTCATGCAGGCCATGGAACTGATGGAGCGCAAGAAACAGATCGAGAGTAACAACGAACCATATACTAATCCAAACCCGCAAGATTATGAAGACTAAGAAAGTATTGAACATCAAGCCTCAAGAGGTTTGCGAGGGCGGCGAGCACTACGTCCGCTACAAGGGCTGTGACGGGCGCATGCACGAGCTGCCCACCCACACGGTCACGCACAACGAGCGCGTCAAGGAGATGTTCATCTCCTCGATCGACGTGCATCACTCCGTGATCATGGATGCCGAGCTGACCAGCCATGAAGCCAGGGCCGTGTTCCAGGCCTCGTTCCCCAACGCCATCGAGGTCAAGGACATCCTGGTGTCCGACTGCCGCCTGCGCGGCGACTCTCAGCAGAGCGAGCTGCGCTTTGATGCGCCCGTTTATGGCGTGCCTTATAAACGCTTCCCGCACTACTACGCCATCGACGGCGAGGGTGTCATCCGCTTCATCAGCAACGGCGAGCCCGTTGATGAATCGGACATCAACCTGGCTGATGACCGCGAGACGGCTCCCGAACTGGTCGCCTTCTTCCAGCGCACGCTCGACAGCATAGCCGCCGAGCTCACGCCGAAACTGTGGCTGTTCTTCGTCACCCACGTCACCAGGCTGGACTTCCATCTGGAGTTCACGATGGTCGAGAAGCACCTGTGCGTCATCGACCGAGGCAAGCAAATCTACGACGCAGGAGTTCTCACCCCGGTATCCGCAAGCATGGTGTAACCGCTTAATTTATAGACCTATGCGCACGATAAATTCCATCATAATCCACTGTTCCGCCACGCCCGAGGGTCGGCCTGTCACCGTCCAACAGATCCGCCAGTGGCACCTGCAGCGCAAGTTCGCGGACATCGGCTATCACTTCGTGATCTACCTCGATGGCAGCGTCCACACAGGCCGACCCATCGAGCGTGCCGGTGCCCACTGCAAGGGCCACAATGCCCATTCCATAGGCATCTGCTATGTCGGAGGGCTTGACCGAAACGGCAAGCCCAAGGACACCCGCACCCCTGCCCAGAAGGCAGCCCTGCTGTCCCTCATCCGTGAATTGCGGCAACGCTTCCCGCAAGCCACAGTTCACGGCCATCGGGAGTTCGCCGCCAAAGCCTGTCCCTGCTTTGACGCCAAGAAAGAATATTCACAAGTTTAACTTAAAACCAGACCGTTATGAACGATTCATTCAAGAACTTGTTCAAGGGCATCATCGCCTTTCTGCTGGCCGTTGTGCTGCTGCTCGTCCTGTCTATCGCATTTGATTCATGCCGTAGCCAGAAGGAGAGTACCGCAACAGCGAAAGAGAGCGTCGAGGTCGCCAAGGCCGCTTCAAGCACCACCGAGACCGCTGCGCGGTCCCAGTGGTCACGCAGCCTGTCAATCGACCTCGACAGCTTCGAAATGATCATGCCCCTGCCGTATGTCGATACGGCCATCTCACACCCGGAATTGGGCCCATACTCGCCAGAGACCAAAACCTCCACAGCGGGTAATACCCGCTATGCCGTCCTGCGCGGCAAGCGTGCCACCATCGGCAAATCCGACCTGGCCGAGCGCAACGCTTCGCGCTGCGCCCGCCAGATCGACAGCGTCGCTTCGCACCGCACGATGGACACAGCCGAGCAGCACGCCAGCGACACCGTGGCCGTTTACAAGCCCCCTGATGTCACCTGGTGGCCGCTGATAATCCTCGCTGCGCTCGCCATCCTCGCGGCTGTCCGCCATGTGATGCGCTCAAAGTGGTGAATTTTGAGGGCAACTCGCTACGCTCGTTGACCTCAAAAATGTAATCACCATGTAACAGGAATTAACCACCGAAATCAGACCAGTTAACCATTTTGATAGTTAAACCGCTGATAATCAGAAATCTAAAAAATCAAAAAATTAACCACCGTTTTCGGTGGAATTAACCACGATGTAACACCCGCCTGAGAAAGCCCGCTTTTTTGAGACCCTCAAAAAAGTGGACTTTTTGCAAAGTCCAGGATCAAAAAAAGACAAGTCCGGGATGACCGAAAAGTTTAGATTTTTTTTGCCCGATTTTATGCACCAAAAATAACAGTACACATTTTTCGTTGCAACAGGCTGAAAAACAAGCATCTGCAAAATTTGTAGGTCATCACGGAAATTTTTCGTTATTCAAACACCTAGATTTCCCCGCGTTTTTCCACAGCACGAACCGGCTGCACAGGTTCGAGGGGTGGAAAAAGGGGAAAATGGCACACATTCACACGCCAAAGATATAGGCCATTTCCCGACTCGCTGCGCTCGTCGAGAAACGGCCTTTGTATTACCGAAAACAGTGAATGTGTAAAATCGGCCAAATTTGCCGTTGTAACCGCTTGATTTTCAGTACCTATTTTTGGCGATGTGTATTTTGGCGTTTTGTTGTAGTATTTTGCCCCCATTTACAGGTGCCAAAAAATCACCGCACATCGGGCCCGTCACGGGCTGATGCACGGCCTAAGAAAGCAGCTGCTCAGAACTCTTTCTCCAAATCTAAATTTATGAAAAAATCAACGTTGAATTCAAAAGCCCACAATACACCCTGTCATGAAAATGACTGTATCTATATCGTGGTTTTGTTGAAATCTTGTTGATCGGAAAGGGCAGTCTCAAGCCGTGTGCCAGGCTTGTTGCCCCAAAAAGGCGGTGCAAAAATACATTTTTTCCTGAAAGCATGGAGATGATCCAGCCCGAAAAAGTTATCAACATTTTTCCAAAGCGTCATGCGCCACTGCGTTCGGCCTCCCTCCGCGCGGATGAATGGGCATCACAAGCCGCAACGTCAGCCTGCGGCTGCCGGTTGCGCCTTGTCAAGTTCCCTCCCCATGACCTCAAACACCAGGGATGTCATTCGCTGCGCTTCACGGGGTTCTGTTCGGCTGTTTCACGCTCCGCGGCTCAACGCCAAGCTGCGCCCTGGCGTATTCGCCGCTGCACTACAGCCTCACGGCCACTGGGCGACCTCGCCCGGTGGCCATTTCACCCTGTTCGCTGCGCTCATCGATGGCGCTGCCGCCGTGCCGCCGTGTCCGGATCACTCCGTTACCGAGAGTGCCTCCGTCGGCTGTCAATCCGCATCGACACCCCGCACGCACGGCTCGTTTCGTCGCTCACGCATCAGGTCTCGCTGCGCTCGATTTGATGCACGCTCCTCAATCAAGCCCAGCGTTCTCGCTGCGCTCGGGGGTATCGATGCTGACAGCCCCCAGGCACACTCGTCCACTGCGTCCATCCTGCAACGGCGTCACAGGCTTCACGGGGACGAGCCCGTGCCCTGGGCAAACCTCACTGCGCTCGGTCGCCCAGGGCGAAGCCTGCGGCAGGGCCATCGATCCCGTGGTAAGGCCTTCGGCCATCGGTCATCAGGTCGGTCACCGCCCATTCCCCGCCACTTCGGTCGGCACGCCTGCGGCTCTCACTGCATGGTGCAATTGCACCATTGGTGAAAACATGAAAAAAGCACTCCGTTTCGCAACGAGGTGCCTAGGAAAAAATAGTATGAACTTAGATTTAAGGTTATTGGTCAATGCAAAGGTAGCCAAAATCCCCGAGATCCTAAACATTTCCTACGGAAAATGCCCGCCCCGGCCCCCGCTGCCGCCGGACGTATGAGGGCTGAAGCCTGGCGTCCGCTGCGGACAGCTGCGCCGCAAGAGAGTGCCGGACGGGCTCGCTGTCC
>CAMVAP010000089.1 GCA_947165485.1 uncultured Prevotellaceae bacterium | reverse complement strand
GGGGGGCACGATGGGGGCCGTGCTGGGAAGCACGGCATACTTGAACCCTGACGATACTCGTGAAGCATGGGGGTGACGGAGGGTCACACCATGGATTGTGGTGGTGGATCGGTTAGTTCTTGTAGTAGCACTTGACCTCGCCGACGGGGAGTTTTCCTACCAGCAGCAGGGGGATGCGGCTGTCATCGGTGGACATCCATGCGGTGATGTTGTCGCTGGACTTCTTGCCCCCCTTCTGGGTAAAGCGGAAGGCGATGCAATGTGCCTTGCGCTTGGTGCCGTCCCGCATCTTGATGTTCTCGACTCCCTTGTAATTGATGGTGAGGTATTCCTTCTCCTTGCCCGAGAAGATGACGGTGGTATAGTTCTTGTTGCGGCTCAGCTCGTCATAATCCAGGTTGCGCAACATGTAGAACACGCTCACCATGTCATAGGCTTGAGACTTGGCACTCAAGTCAATCGACGTGTTGCCGCTCTTGCGGTAGCGGGTGCAGTGGGCGCTGGTGTGGCTATAATTGTAGGAGAACTTGATGACATCACGGGCATAATAATCCTTCTCGTGGGTCAATTTCTCGTAATGGAGCGGCTTGAACTCATGATTCATCGTACACTTGAGGGTATCACGCACGGGGTACACCTTGTCGGCCCAGGAGCGGGTCTTGCCGGTGAGCTGCGCAAAGTAGCCATCCCTGGTCTTGCGGGTGCTCAAGGTTGCATCGGCGGCATGTTTCCATATCATGCCCCAGTGATAGACGATCTCGTAGTGGAGCGTCTCGTTGCTGAAGTCCCTCGCTTGCAGCTGCTGGGGCAATGCCATTGCCACCACCAGCAACATCGTTGCCAATAATTTTTTCATCGCCATAGAATGTTTAGATTCACATTTTTTCCACATTAGACCCACAGGGCCTCATTTGGTTTAATGTGTCACAGCGACCTTGCGGCTGGTGCGCTGTCCATCGGGGGCGGTTATCACCTGTATAGCCACAGGGACGGTGTCGGGCGAGCTGATGGGCTGTCCCATCAAGTTGAAGAAGTGCTCCTCGGCGGGCTGCTGGTCCACGGGGACACCGATCAAGGATGCCGTGGGTACAGTTACAGTCGTGGTGTCATCCTGGTAAACGATGGATTTGGTGTCGATGGTGGAGCCACGGCACTTCCACACCTTGATGTCACCGCCCCTGAACTCGGGACTTGCGGTAAACCCGATGGTCATGATGGCCGTCGTGTCGGGAGGGAAGCACACCGCTTGAGCAGGATAGACAAATGTCATGTAACAGTCGTTTTTCTTGCTATAGTTACAAGAAAACTTCATGTTGTACTCCAGAGAATAGTCGGTCAACTGTAATTCCCCGAGCGAGAGTCCCTGGGGCAACGTGAGATAAAACTGCACGCCGCGCGACTCTTCGACATTGGCCAGGATCAGGGGGACAACGATTGACGAATCGGGGACAATCTCAAAGTCCTCAATATAGATGCGGCTATTGCTCTGTGCGATGGCACTCATAGCCATCAGTGCCGCCAGCAATGTCAACAGGTAGTGTTTCATTTAATAAGCCTCTTGGTTGAACGGCAAAATTACAACAACTTTCCCAATATTGCAAATTCCCAGCTCAACCCCCCAGTGCAACCCACGCCATGATGAAGAAAGAGAAGGGGGTGCGGAAGTCATAAAAAACGTTAAAAGTATTGACAAAATACCACGCTTGTTGTAATTTTGCAATGTCAAAATTATTGTTTTACCATTTATTTATATTTTTCACCATGAATTACACTCATCCAGAAATCGAACATCGCGAATTGTGCCAGCAGCGCGACAAAGAATTCCTGGCACTGTACCACCCCACCCTGGACGCCCTGCTGGAACGCGGCATGCCCGAGAGCAAGGCCCGGCGTGCCGCCGTAGATTTCACGCTCGCCAACGGTCACCCCCACTATCATGTGACCCACGAGCGCGCATACCGCTGCGTGTGCCAGCTGCTACAGGCCCAGGACAAGCGAGGTGCCGGCAGCCGCACCTACCGCAGCCATGAAGCGATGAACATCGCCAAGAGCCGCTTGAGGATGCAGATGTGGTATGAGATCACCGACCGCGTGAGGCAACTCATGAAGGGTGGCGTGAGCATCGAGAACGCCATCGACCATGTGCTGGAACACTGCCGCGCCTCACGGTTCTTTATCTCACCAGCCACAGCCATCACCAAGATCTGTCCCCACGCCCGAGTGCGTGCCCTGAGATAAACCATCAATGAGGAAGTTAACAACTTGCGAAACTTAAATTATCATAGAACACCATGGAATACCGTATTGACATCACCATCGACCTGGACGAGATCCAGCAAGCCATCTATACCGAAGGCGTGTGGCACCCTGCCGACAACGCCACGGCATGGGGCGTTAACCCGAGTAATGAACCCATCATTGACCGCCGCGTGAGGGAAGGCCTTGACGACCTGTTGTCCCGCATGAGCGGCTACATCGTGAGCCAGAACGTCAACTTCAACCTGGAGCGTCAAAACATCGTGCTGGGGATCGCCCTGGAAAGCCGTCCGCTGCTCACGATAGCCCGCGACTTGAAGAATGCCATTGTCAACGCACTGGCCAACTACACGTTGATGACGCTGTGGGGCGACGAGGACAGCATCTATGGCACGGCATGGCGCCTGCATCGAGCGCGGGTGTTACTGCTGCTCTCGCGTCCCTGAGCGTGGGCTTGACACAGCCCGGTGCAGACACCTGCCACGGCATCGTTCACCATTGTGGAGAGCCACTTGTCCAGTGCTGGTCAAGTGCGCTTCTCCACTTTTTTTATAGTCGATGATGGGAATGGAGTGAAAAAAATGCTTACTTTTGCAGCCAGCGTAAAAAAGTATAACACCAATCCATAACAACCTGTTAACAGAATGAACAAGACAACCTGTGATCTTAAGCGCAGCCTCGGCATCGTGGCAGGGCATCATCTTGCCCACGGCATGATGCTGCTCGCTATTTTGATGCTGGCTCAAGTGGCCCAAGCCACCAGCTACGTCACCCTGAATGACGGCAGCCTGCACGTATTTCCCGACTCATGCATCAGCGGCATGACGAGTGCAGATGGCACCCTGACGTTTACCGCCCTTGACGGCACGACCTACAGCTACTCCCTGGAGGACGTTCAATCCATCGGCGAGCAACCCAGCAAGGAGTTGCCCACCTTCACATCCTACAAGTTTAACAACAAGTACAACTACCAGGTCATCACCGATGCCGAGGGCACCATCACCGACGGTGAGATCACCGCCACAGTGCTGGGCATCGGCAAGTGGCTGACTGCCTCGTTCACGCTGTCGGACGCACAGGCCGTTGCCAGCGTTGCCGGCCAGGAGCAGCAGAGCCGCGTGAGCCGCATGAGCTTTGCCAGCGACAAGGTTTATACCGTGAGTTATCCTGGTGACGAGATCCTGTTGCCTGATGCCGAAATCGGGTACAGGATGCAGCCCTACGGCAGAACCTACACCGTGCACGTGGATTTCCTCACCGACAACAACGAAGAGGTCCCCACCATCCACATCAACACCGTGGGGGGCGAGGACATCTCCAGCAAGGACTATTACCTGGATGCCGAGATCATCATCAACGGTCGTGACATCTTCCCCTCGATGACCGACTCGGTGCAGATCAAGGGACGCGGCCACAACTCGTGGTCGAGCAACCCTGATGCCAAGAACCCCTACCGCCTCAAGTTCAAGAACAAGGTGAAGCCGCTGGGGTTGACCAAGGGCAAGAGCTGGGTGCTGCTTGCCAACAACATGTCGGGGTCGCAGCTGACCAATGCCATCGGCATGAAAGCGGCCAGCCTGATAGGCACCGTTGCCTCCAACCACATCATCCCGGTTGACCTGTATGTGAACGGGGTGTATAAGGGCAGCTACAACCTCACCGAGAAGATCGGTTTCTCCAACAACAGCATCGACCTGGCCGACGAGAGCGCGGCGACGCTGCTGGAGCTGGACATCAACTTTGACGAGCCGGTGGGACAGAAATTTGTCGCCGGTTCCTACGGAATGCCCGTCAACGTGCATGAGCCCACCTTTACCGACACGACGACGGTCCTCACGCTGAACATGGTGAGGAACCGATACAACAAGTTTATCGCCGACCTGATGAACAACAACAACCCCTCAGCCCATGTTGACGTGGACCACCTGGCTCGCTACCTGATGCTCAATGAGCTGATCTGCAACTTTGAGATATTCCATCCCAAGAGCGTGTGGCTCTATAACGAGAATGTGCTGGAGGACAGCAGCAAGTTCATCTTTGGCCCGGTGTGGGACTTTGACTGGGCATTCGGCTATGATTACAACCGCGGCTATTGCTCCTGCAACCCCAGCATCGATTATTACACCATCAAGCCCACAATGTGGCAGCTGCAATTCATGACTGACTTGCGCCACATTCCCGAGGTGTCGCAGCGGCTGTATGAGCTGTGGGGCGAATTACTGGCCAACGGCATCGACGAGTTGTGCGACTTCTGCGCCGAGTATTATACCTACGCCTCACCCTCGCTGTGGAGAAACCGCCGCTATGTGGGCGACTACACCGACTATGAGGCCCAGTCGCAGCGCTATGCCACGTGGCTGAGGAACCGTGCCCAGGCCATGTATGAGCAGATGAAGGTGGAAGTGGCACCACTGGGCGACTTCAACCTCAACGGAGTGGTCGACATCGACGACCTGACCTCCCTGATCAGTTATCTGCTGGGTGCCACAGATGCCGTGACCCACGAGAGTCTTGCCGATGTGAATCAGGACGGTGCCATCGACGTGAGCGACATCTCGACCATGATCGACATCATGTTGAAGCAGTAAAGGACTGTGCCATCATTCAAAAGCCACAAACATCACCGCCCTGTGGGCGGGAAGTTATTCAAATCATAATTAGAATAACATTAGTGTCCATTAAAAATCCACGGGAGGGGATTGATAGGTTCCCCACCCGTGGATTAAAACTATAGGATAGAATGATTTACTTGAGAATCTTCCTGGAGATCATGCTACCGTCCTGGTAACGGATCACCTCGATGTTGATGCCCTCGAACGGTGTCTTGCTCTCCTGCCCCATCAAGTTATAATAGGTGATGCTCTTGATCAGGGTGGCATCCTGGGACTTGACTTCCTTCACATGGGTAAAGTTATCATCCCTGCTCATCATGTCGAGCGGATAAACCAAGTAGTATTCAGGGGTAACCTTGTAGTTGGGCGTTCCTTGACGTTGATTTCCACGACGTGGAGCATTTACAGGTCCACCCGGCTCGGTTGGGGTGTACTGAATAACGGCATGGAAGATGTAGCCTTCACCAGGCACCAATTTACCAACACCTGGCCTGCCATCTGGCCTGCCATAAGACTCTTCGAGATTATATTCATAATCTACAGGATAATTCAGGCGGTTGAATTGCCAGCCATTGTAGCTCCAGCCATTGTCATAGTTCCAGTCGCTCCAGTCATTCATGTCACCCTCATTGGGCACCAGGAATGTGCCGGTCCATCCATAGTGGTTGATACCATTATCGGGGTCAAACATGTATGCGCCGAAGAGATCGCCACTGGTAAACTCCACCATTTTACCTGCCGAGAGGGTGATGATCTCTTCTTGTAGATCACCTTGTTCATCGTAAAAGACATCCGTTACTACATCACCGATCCGACCGAGATAGACACCACACACTTGTGCAACCTCCTGGTCCTTGGGGTTCATGAAGAAGTATGTAGTTTCAAGGTCACCCCAATATTCCACTTCTGGTGAAGGTATGCCTTCGGCGCTAATGTTATTTCTATCAAAGTTGTAACTTATGTAGTGGTTATACATGTATCTGCTGGGATCAGCGGGATAATTCTTCACCTCGATGGGATCTTCAACATAACCGGGATAACCTAACGAGGTCTCGGCCGGGGTTACCGGATCGGGCAACTTGTCCAGTACAATGACGTGCTGAACCTTGGGATAAGAGAATAGATCGCCCCAATTTTCATCGGGTTCACCCTTGCAATAGTAGGTGCCCGTGATGGAGTGTGCTGCAATCTTGTTGTCCACAAACTGCTGCATCGCGTCGCGCATCTCGTTATAACGCTCCTGGCTCCAACTCTGATATTCGCCGGACTCATCTGGCTCAGCATCTTTCGGGAACAACTTGCTGAAGTCGAGCATTGCCCAGTTGCTCTGGTCCCACTCACGCGGTTGCCACATGATCAGCTTGCTTTGATCGTGGTTTAAGCTAACATCACGCCTGATGCATTCGCGCAGGAAGTCAAACGTTTCCTCGCTCTCCTTTTCAAGATAGACATTGGAACACTGTGGAGCTTGATCCTTGACCCACAGGTACTGCTTAGCCCTCCAGGCACCGATAAGTTCATCGCTCACGGCCACGCGAGTATCGGAATAATAGGTATCCCATTGCTCGATGTACTGCAATGTTGTGGCTTGTAGGTCGAAGACAACCTTCACGATGACGTCAGATTCCGGCATCACAAAGCTGTAAGTACCGTCCTCATTTTCAACGACAACGACATCGACAGCTGAGGTTTCAGTACCATTAGTAGTAACTGTCACTGACGTTACTACATAGTCGTCATTGGGCCATACTTCAAACGTTACAGTACGGCCTGCAATAGCCGAGGGAACGACGAAAATTTCACCACCATATTCGGGCTCGCATTCTGTTTCAATCTTGAATCCTGTCTCAAAGTGGGCCGTAATGGTGACGTCATTGCTCGGCATGATGAACGAGTAAGAGCCATCTATA
>CAMVAP010000088.1 GCA_947165485.1 uncultured Prevotellaceae bacterium | reverse complement strand
CCGTGAACAGCGCCGACTTCATCAAGGCCATCCGCGCCAACCTCGAGAAGCGCCTCGGCTGCTAATCCTGCCCGACGTTTTTTTTACGAGAAACCCTAACGAGGGCTGCGACACCACTTGCCGCAGCCCTCGTTGTTAAATTGAATTGTCCCCGTATTACGGGCTGCCAGCCCGTGAAACCTCAACGGGGGCGTCATGCTGCGTCATGGCAATCATTGTTACATGGGAGTTGTCGTTTTGTCTAAAAAATGCTACCTTTGCGCCTCAAGAATGAACTTTAAAGACAATCGACAAGATGATTAGCTATTGGAAATGCAAGGACGGATTTGCCCAGATCAATCAGTGGAAGTCGGGGTGCTGGATCAAGGTCAATGACCCGACCGAGGATGACTTGGCTATACTGAAGGAGCGCTTTGACGTGCCCATGGACTTCACCCACGATGCCGAGGACATCGAGGAGCGCCCACGTGTCGATCATGAGGCGGGCTGGATGCTGGTGTTTGTGCGCGTGCCCAACAAGAGTATCGACCCCGACGGTGAAACGGTGTTCTCGACCGCTCCTATGGCATTTCTGATACGCGATGACGTGTTCATCACCGTCAATTACTTTGATACCGAGGTGCCCGACGACTTCATCCGCTGGAGCGTGCGCCGTCACATCAGCAACTGTAAGGGCTATGACCTGCTGCTGTCGTTGATGCTATCCACTGCGGTCTGGTACCTCAAGTATCTCAAGCAGATGAACTCGATGATGAATGCCGCCGAGGAGCGATTGGAACAGAAGATGGACAATGATGAACTGATGCGCACCATGGGGCTGGGCAAGTTCCTGATCTACTTCATCACCTCGCTCAAGGGCAACACCACCGTGCTGGCACGTCTCAAGAAACGCCTGCGCACACTGCCCCACGACGAGGACCTGCTCGAGGATGTCGAGATCGAGACACAGCAGGCGCTTGACACGGCCAGCATCTACAACGACATTCTCGACCGCCTGCAGGAGGCCTACTCGTCGGTCATCGGCAACAACCTGAACCGCATCATGAAAACACTCACAGTGGTGACCATCCTGTTGATGATCCCCACCGTGGTAGCTGGTTACTATGGCATGAATGTGCCCAACGGCATGGAAGAGTGGTGGCTAGGGTTTCCCTTTGCCCTCGTCATTTCCATTGCACTGATGGCTTGCTGCTACCTGTTCATGCGCCACAGCAAGTTTTTCAAGTAAATGTCGCTATCAGCGTTTAACCGCTAGATGAGCAGCTCACCGGCTGCCACTATCGCACTGTGGCCACCCACATAGACGGTGCCTTCCCTGGTCATCACAGTGGCCACTACCGAGGGGCGCTTCATCACCTCGCCCTGCATGAAACGGCACTCCTGGTCATGCTTGACGATGTTGCGGCGATACAGGTAATAGTTCAGGGCCGCATTGGCCGTACCCGTCGCCGATTCCTCGGGGACACCATACAGGGGCGCAAAGTTGCGCACATGAGCCGTATAGCCATCATCGCTGATGGCAAAGGCATGGACACCTATCACGTTCAACTCACGGCTCAGTTCGGTGAGTTTATCCATATTGGGCTTCAAGGCATTCAGGCTCTCGACATTGCCCACAGGCATGATAATGTCGGGCAGGCCAGTCGAAATCACCTCGACGGGCATCTCGGGCCAGTCTATCATGTTCATGCCCGCCATGATGTCATGCAGGTAAGGGACATCCACCAGGGGGGCTATCACCTTGGGCTGCGCCATCTGCATCATGACTTTATCATCTACCCTCACTTCCAGTTCACCTGCAAGGGTGTGGTTGCGGCAGACGACACCACGCGGGATGATGCCTTGACTGCTCATCATGCCAAATGTGGCGATGGTCGCATGGCCACACAGGTCCACCTCACTGCAAGGCGTGAAGTAGCGCACGGTGAACTCGTTAGAACCGTTATTCTGCACAAAGGCGGTCTCTGAGAACCGCAACTCGGCAGCCACCTGCTGCATCAGCTCATCGGTGGGAAAAGATGCGCCCTGCTCCAGCAACACAACACCAGCTGGGTTACCTCCGAAGGCGACATCGGTAAAAGCGTCAACAATATAGTATTTCATAGGTTTTTCTCAACATTAATGATAGTTAATATACTACTGCAAATATATAACACAATTATTATTTTTCCAAGCAAAAACTGAATATTCAACCAACAATTCACTTTTATCGGTAAAACAACACGTCAATACCTACCTGTAACACGCACAAGCAAGCCGGACCTCCTTCATGCAGGACCGGCTTGATGTGATGTAAAAAAGGGGCGCTTTACTTCAAGGCAAAGGCAACACCGCCAACGCCCACCAGCTGCTGATAAGCCAGCACACCAGGCTGGGACAACTCTACGCGGGTGTAGCTGCCGTCACGGGTGAGCACGTCAACGTGGGTGTCGTCAACATAGGTGAACAGCTTTACCTCCTCGCCATTGTTCTCGAGCGACCACGAATTATCCTTAGCATCAAAGTTGAAGCGGGTAACCTGCTTGGTCGTCAGGTTGGTAATCGTGTAACCGGCCTCGTTGCTGGCAACAAGGTATTGGGCATCCTTGCCGTCAATCACCTTGGTCTGAGCCAGTGCAGGGTTGTTTCCCGACCAGAACTCAATGCTATTGAGGATGAGCAGGTCGGCAGCAAAGCACAACTCATAGACGGGAAGAATCCACATTGCCACAAAGACGATCTCGTTCACAAACTTGTCGCCCACGTGCTCGTTCCAGCTCTTCACCTTATTGAACAGGGCAAAACTGCCTATACAGGACTGCATCATCATCGATGCCGAGAGAGCCACTACGGTGGCTACAATTAATTGTTTCTTTCTCATAGCGTTATCTTTTTGATTACAAATGATAGAGTTATAATCGTTTAAAATTCTTCTTGTAGTACTCATAGCGGTTGAGCACCTTGACCACATAGTCCACGGGCTCGGTACCGCGGCAATAGCCATTGGAGCACACCGAGTCATTGTAGTACTCGGGGTCCATCTTCCACAACATCGCCTGCTCCACATTCTCGTCCCATGCGCGCGGGTCAAGGTCATGCTTGCGCGCTAACGCGATCGCATCGGTCACGTGACCCGAGCCAGCATTGTAGGCTGCCAGAATAAACTTGATGCGATGAGTGCCACTGGCACGTTTCCTCATGACGCCTTCAAGCTCCTTCAATATCTTGGAGGCGACACGGATGCTCACTTCCGGGTTATTCAATTCATTCTCCTTGGCACCGAAGGATCGGGCCGTCTTGGGCATCACCTGCATCAAGCCCCTTGCACCCATCCATGATGTCGCATTGGGGTTAAAGCCCGACTCCGAGTAGGCGATAGCGGCAAGCATTCTCCAGTCCCACCCGATTTCCTTGGCATATTGCTTGAACAAGGGGTCGTAGGGCGATATGGCACCAGCCGGCGTGATGGCCAGGGTATCGACCTTGACCGAGTCGGGTTTAGGGCCACGGTTCATCTCGAAGTAATGCTTCAAGGCCTGCTTGGAATACTCCTGTGCATTACCGCTAGCAGCCCACAGGTTGATGCTGTCGGCCAGCCACTGGTCACGCTTGGATACGGCCCATGATGACCGTTGCTCAAATCCCACCCTCAGCTGGATGTTGATGCTGTCATAGTAGGTGAGGTTCATCTGGGCGATGTCGCTATCAAAGATCGTATAGTCTATCTGTCTCCTCGATACCCGTTGTATCAACTCGGTGGGCAAGGCCGACTCGCCCTCCACCGTGTGGATGATGATGCCTCCTCCCACCTCGTTGTCGAGGTTGCGCAACCGTGATTCATACTTGGAACCTTTCTCGACATACACCTCGCGCCCGATGAGCTGCGTCACATCATAGATCATACCCTCTCCACTGTGCTGCACCAGCACTTGATAGGTCTCATTGACAGCACCGCAGTGCAGCACACGCGACTTGTACTCGGCAGTGACCGGGATTTCACACGCCAGCACGTCAACCATCTTCTTTTCCAGCATCTTCAGCAGGTCAGGCATACTGCGGGCCACCTTGAAGCGCAAGGCAATCCCGCTGGAACGTGCGAAGTCACAGATGCGGTCATAATCATATCCCATCGTGTCCCCCTTGAGGATAAAGAATCCCGTGGGGCTGTAAATTGTGCCCACCACCAGGGTGTCGGGCAAGTGATGCACAGGTTCCACCTTAGGCTTTGTGCCGCAGCACATGAGAGCAAAGGCAAGCGCCAGCACCACAGCCAGTGACGGAATCAGGCTTCGCATGACTAGAATCAATGGATATTGGGAACTATCAACAACAGGTAGATGAGCACCGCAGGAGCCACCAGCAACAGGCTATCGATGCGGTCGAGAATACCGCCATGCCCGGGCAGGATGTGCCCCGAATCCTTTACGCCCACCGTGCGCTTGATGAGCGACTCCACCAGGTCGCCAAGTGTGGCAAACACCGCCACCACAACGCTCAGGCCCAACCATGTCGTCAAGTCGGGCACCTGGAAAAACTCATCAAACCACTTGTGGGTCACATAGGCACCCGCCACACAGGCAAGCACGCCCCCCACAACGCCTTCCCATGATTTCTTGGGCGAGATGCGTTCAAACAACCTGTGGCGTCCCAGCAACATTCCCACACAATAGGCTCCCGTGTCATAGAGCCAGATGAACAAGAACATGCCCAGCAGCAATCGTGGAGCCGTAATGCTCATGATGCAATTGAGCAGCGCCAGGGGCAATGCGATATAGCCCAACGAGAAAAACGAGCGTTCCAGACTGTGAACCGCATTCTGTCGCGGACGGTAGAGCTGCACTATGGTGCGTAACAGCAGATAGGTGGCTATGGGCAGGAGCCACAATGCCCTGGACTGCATCGTCTCGCCCTCATAGTGCATGTAGAATGCGACAAAAATGCCCACTCCCCCCAGCATGTCGATGACATTGACCAGCCATGACTGGGAGGCATCGTCCTTGGCCATCGTGATCATTTCGCCGATTCCCAGCACAATGAGCAACGGGAACACCAGCAGATACATCACTGGAGAATTGTCCAGCAGCAGGATGGCCGACACGATCAGCGCAATATAGATAACACCCGAGAGGATGCGTTTAATCAGATTCATCATGATGATTTACGTTATTTGGTGCAAATGTACACTTTTATCATGACATAGGCAACACCAGCACCCACCTTGTCTTCAAAAAAAACGCCCGTTACCCGCCCTAAAAGAACAAGCCCTCCCCTAGCTTGATGGGGAAGGCTCGTTTTGGGCTTTCCTTTTGGGAGAGGAGATCAATTGATTATCGTCAGTTTAAAATCATTGATTCCAGCCCCCGCGGCAACTCGACGTTATATTCACATGCTCTAGCAAACTGCTTGAGGAACTCGATAGTGGCCTTCTTGGGGCCTTTTACTCTTGTCATAACGTCATTTTGATTCTTGTCTGAAGTAGTCGTTCTGTGCATAGGCAATCCTGATTTATTTTTGTTACATTTTCATAACGCATTGTTATAGCCCAATATTATATCAATGTTCAGATTTAATATTTTTTTTCTTTTTTCAACACCAGTGAGCCTGCCTTCACAACAGGGTGAATGGCAGGCTCACTGGGTGATAGCTGTTGAGGGGAAGCCTCAGTCGTCGGTCAAGCGATCCAGAACGGTGCGCACCAGATCCTCGACGGCAGTCTTGTAGTTGGGATTGACGTCGGTAGCCACGCGGTTAGCGATAATCGAGCACACCGTCATCGCCCGGTGGCCCAGCATGAGGGCCATGCCTTGCAACGCACTGCTCTCCATCTCATAGTTGGTAATGTGACCGCCGTTGTACTCAAACCGCTCGATGCGGCTGTTCAACTCGGGCTCGGCCAGATCCAGACGCACACGACGGCCCTGGGGACCATAGAAGCCCACCGCCGAGATGGTATAACCTCTCACCATGTCGTCGCGACCGATTTTCTCCACCAGCCAGGGATCCGCATCAACAACATAGGGCTTGGCAAACAACGGATTCCATTTCACAAACTCACAGAATCGCTTCTCAAAGTCGAGGTCGGCAACCTTGTTGCGGTCGGCATAGTAATTGATCACGCCGTCAAAGCCGATCGCCTTAGCGGCAATCACCGGGGTACCCACGGGGACATAAGGCTGCAAACCGCCCGAGGTGCCGATGCGCACGATGTTCAATGTGCGGTGTTCAGCCTTGGGGGTGCGGGTCTCAAAGTCAATGTTGGCCAGACCGTCCAACTCGGTCATTACAATGTCGATATTGTCGGGGCCAATACCGTGGGAGAGCGCCATGATGGGCTTGCCATGATAGGTGCCGCCGATGCCGTGAAACTCGCGGCTAGAGGTCTCCCAATCACGAGTGTCAAAGTGGGATGCAATCATGGTAACTCGACCGGGGTCACCACACACGATGATGTTGTCGGTCAACTGCTCGGGCTTCACATGGATGTGAAATGCCGAGCCATCATCATTGATGATAAATTCAGAGTCGGGGATTCTGTTGCTATTCATATCGTTGTGCAATTTTTAGTTCAGTCTTTTGATTAAAAAAGAAATTGTAAAATTACTGCTTTTTGCCGGATACCCCACAATACTTTGTATTAAAAAAGGTAAAAACCGGACAATTAACCAGCAACTGACAACTATTATTCTACTCTGGCCAGCGGGCTAGGCCCGCACGGGAGAACTAGAGCAACGCATAGCGGCAGCCAGGCAGGGTGGCAATGACATTCTTGCAATCGAGCTCGACCAGTGTGCTCATGAGTTTATAGACAGGTGTGTGTAACACATCGGCAAGCATGTTGAGATGGATTTCACCATGGTTGCGGATGACGTCAACCACGGCCTGCTCCTCCTGGGTCAACTCGGGGAACAGGTCCAGTTGCCGAGGGGGCTGGCTGGCGCTTTCCCAGCGCATGGCGGCCAGCAGATCGTCGGCACCGGTGACGAGTGCGGCCTTGTTGGTGGCAATGAGCTTGTTACAGCCCGCCGAGAACTCGTCACCGCAACGGCCAGGCACAGCCATCACGTCGCGATTGTAGCTCATGGCCAGCGAAGCGGTGACCAGGGCGCCACCCGATCCTGCCGACTCGACGATGACCGTGCAGTCGCTCAACGCCGCCACAATGCGGTTGCGGGCCAGAAAATTGCTCTTCTGGACTTGATCCTGGCTCGTGTAGTCGGTCAATAGCATCCCGCCCCGCTTGGCGATAGCGATGGCATCGTTGCGGTGAGCGG
>CAMVAP010000087.1 GCA_947165485.1 uncultured Prevotellaceae bacterium | reverse complement strand
AAGGCCGCTGGCCTTGGCGAGGTCTTTCGACCTCTAGCTCGCCCCACCTTTTATCGGATGAGCCATAATATGGGCTCACCCGGTAAAAGGTGTGGGCGGCGGTGGCTGTTGCAAAACTCAATGCCTCATCTTTTAATCGGCCTAATGGCCGAGAACCTTTAGCTCGGCGAAGCCAAATTAAGCGAAAATTTGTATAAAAAATTTAACAAAATCAATTTTTATACAAATTTTATTTAAAATTTGGCAATGATATAGAAGTTGGCCCATTGGTGGTATTAACCGCCCTGTCGGGCGGGAAATTAATCAAATTAATTTTAAAATTTAATTTTCTTTTAATTTCCCGTGCGTTAGCACGGTTTGATGCAGAGACGTTTCAGCGCAGGGTCAACTGCTATATCGTTTCCTAAAATTTTGCTTAATTTTTCACGCATAGCGCGATTCACTTTTCGTGACCTTAGTTTTGCAACAGCCACAGCAAGGCTGTTGGCCTTGGTGAGGTCGAAAGACCTCATGACTGCCTCCACTAATTTTCCGCTGAGCCCCCAATCACCAACCTACATGTAGAGTTTCTGGTTCTCAAAGTCCACTTCGCGGTCGAGCAGGGTGACGAAGTCGTCGAGCACGTCGCGGTCCACGTCGCCCAGGGTGTACTCGTTCTCGGCATCCTCGCGGATGAGCGCGATCCACTCGCGTCGGGCAGTGACGTAGTCCTGATGGATGCGCTGCACGGCCTCGTCGGTCAACTCGTCAATCCCGTAGTAGTCCAGGATGATGCGGTAACTCCAAGCCCATCGCAGTTCGTTGTAATTGGCATCAATTTCCTTGAATCGGGCGTTGACGGCCTCGATGGTGTTGAGGTTCCCGTTGATAATATCGGCCATGATCTTGTCCTCAGCGCTTTGTGGCATGAGCAATCCTGCCAGATCAATCCAGTTGCCCTCGCCCTGGGTCGATACAGGAGGCACGGGCTTGTGGCGCTTGAGAACGGCGCCCATGTAGATGCGCAGTGCCATGTCGTAGTACTTGATGCCCTTGTGCAGGAGGGGCGCCTTGATGACATACTCGTGGTAGTTATAGGTGCTCACGTTGTCGCCGCTGGCGGCCCTCAGGTTCTCAAGAATTTTCTTGCCGCGCAGCACCTCGCTGATGGTGAACGGGCTGAGCCAGTCGAAGTTGACCACGCTGCGGCGCACTCCCTGTGGACGCTTGTCACGCTTGGGCCACTTGCGTATGTCACGGTACAGGCCCACGGTGGCAAAGTTGCGTCCTGGCTTGAGATACATCGTGTCACCATAGGCGATGAGGTAGGAGAAGGGCAGGTCGCTCGTGTCGGGATGATACATCAGCTTGCCGAACAGGACGCTGAATGCACCCACGTTGGCCGGCAGCAGCAGGTAGGCACCGCTGGCTGTCTTGCAGCCGCGCTCCAGCGTGCCGTAGTGCATGGGTCCCATTTTGTAGGCATGGTTGCTAAAGTTGGTCGCCGATCCCGCATTGTAGAACGAGAACATGGCTCCGATGAGCAGCGAACTCTTGTGATGGCTCACGGTGAACGGGCCGCAGAAGGCGGCACAGGCCTCGCCATTGGACATGTAGCTGTTGGCAAAGAACACGCTGCTGGCGGCAGTGAAGCCATTCTCCAGTTCACAAGCCTCGCCCACAAAGCAGTCGGTCAACTTGACACTGCCATTGAGGTGTGACCCACCGCTGACGATGGTGTTGTCGCAGATCACGCCCGTGCCGATGATGATGGGATTCTCCACAGTGCTGCACACGGTGCAGTTGCTCAGGCGCGACGCTCCACATATCTTGCATCCGTCCTCGATCACCGTGTTATTGATTGTTCCCGTATTCACCACGCGCACGTGGTTGCCGATGGTGCTGCAAGAGGGGCGAGCGTCGGCAACAGACGTCTCCACCATGCGCTTGATGTTTTCCATGAGTGGCTTGTTGTCGGCGTGCTTGACCATAAAAGCCGCCAGCTGGCTATTCAATTCTTTCAATAGCATCAGGTTGCCGTTGCCCACCTCGTTGAGCACAGCGATGGTGTGTCCCTGGCCATAGTTGGTGTCGCCATGGGTGTCGATGGTGCTCACGTTGGAGATGTAGCATCCGTCACCGATGGATACATTGTTCAGGTAGTTGCCTATGTTTTCAATGAGGCATCCGTCACCGATGGTCACGTTGCGCAGCGTGGCGTTGTAGATGCCGCAGTTTTTCACAAAGCCGTCGGTGATCTCGACCGTACCGCGGCCATTACCCAGTCGCGCCCAGCCATAGAACTGCACGCGGTGGCAGCGGCTCGGGTCAAAGTCGTCGGTCACCATGATGTCATTCCAGTCTTGTGCCCAACAGTCATTCTTTTTCAGGGATTCGATTTGCTGGTCGGTCAGATGGAGGTACTCTTTCATATATATAATATTAGATTGTAGTATTGATGAATTTTGTTATTGGTGGGCAAAGGTAGTGCATTTGCCGTGCACCAAACAACAATCCCTATCATTTTAATATTTGATAGGGATTGTAAATGCTTTTTTTGAAAAAATCAATCCAGGCAGTGGACCAGCAGCTGGGTCTTGCCCTGGTCGATGAGGTGGATGACCAGTTCGCCAAACAGGGTGTTCTGCCAGGCAAACCAGGCGCGGGTGTAGTGGGTAGCGTCATCCTTGTTGAACGACTCATGCATGAAGCCCGTGCCGGCATCGGTGGTGAGCAGCTGTCTCATGCACCATGATATTTCCTCGTCATTGTCGGCTGTGAAGGCCTTCATCATGATGCTCATGGGCCAGATGAGATCATAGGCCGTGTGTGCGCCCCCGATGCCCTCGCCGGCCTTGCCCTTGAAGAAGCACGGGTTATCCTCGCTCCACACAAAACGTCGCGTGTTGCGGTAGATGGGGTCATCCATGGGCACGTCACCCAGATAGCCCATTGCCAGCAGGCTGGGCACGTTGGCGTCATCGGCAAGGATGCGTCCCCCCCAGCCATCCACCTCATAGGCGTAGATCTTGCCATACTTGGGATGCTCCACGATGGCATACTTGTGCAGGGCATCTTCCACCTCGCGAGCCAGGTTAAGGCATTGGCTGGAAAGGTCGGCATTGTGGTTCACCTTCTGGAGAATCTCACCCGCCTTGCGCAGCGAGCTGACTGCCATGAAGTTGCTGGGAACCAGGAAAGGCAGTACCGTGGCGTCGTCGCTGGGACGGAAACACGACACAATCAGCCCCACGGGATTGACGGGAGGCCCCCAGCCATACCAGGTGAGCGAGGACTTGGCGTCGATGTCGCGGCGCATGAACTTGTATGGGCCCTTATTGCCGTCCTTGCGTTGCTGCTGCTTGAAGGTGCGCAGCACCGCCTGCATGGCTTCCAGCCACAAGTCTCCAAAGATGCTGTCATCGCCCGTTACCAACCAGTACTCATAGGCCAGTCGGATGGGGTAGCACAGAGAGTCAATCTCGTATTTGCGCTCATGCAGTTCAGGCTTCATGTCGGTGAGGTCGTTCTCCCACTGGCTGCCCGTGGGTCCGTCATTGAATGCGTTGGCATAGGGGTCCAGGACGATGCACTTCAACTGTCGCAGGATCACGCCCCGCAGCATGTGGCGCAGTTTCTCGTCCTTGTTGGCATACTTGACGTAGGGCCACACCTGCGCGCCACTGTCCCGGAGCCACATCGCATGAATGTCTCCCGTATAGACAAAGGTATCATCCTCACCCTTGTCGTCGAGGCGATAATGCACCGTGCTGTCGAGCGTGTTAGGGAAACAGTTCTCAAACATCCAAGCCAGTCGAGGGTTGCCCTTGATCTTCTTCAATACATCCTGGATGCGCTTCTCGATAATGGCGCTCGTGAACAGGCGCTCCTGGGCTGGCGGGCGCTTGGTGACATAGGTCGCAGTCGCATCGCTCACCATGGTGGTGTAGCGCGGATGCACATCGGCAACAGCGGTAAAGGTAGCAGCCATTGCCATGAGAGTGAGTAACAGGTTTCTCAGTTTCATAGTCTTATCATATCGTTGTTGTTATAGCTGCAAAGTTAATGAATAGTTTTTATTTTTAGTTTTTTTATAGTAAATATCGCTTGCAGATGTGTTTTTTTGGCCAAAATGTGTGTATTAATCCGTTTTTTCCTGTAAATTTGTGACCTGTAACCAAATTGCATTTGGGCCGATGAGAATAAAGTACATCATAATCAGTATGCTGGTGTGTTGCACGCTGGCTGCATGGGCGCAGCCCACGCAGCAACAACCCGAGTGGGAGTGGTACCTCGACGAGGTTGTGGGCGACTTGTTTGTCGGGCGCAACTATTTTGAGTACTACTATATGCCTAGCGCCGCCGACATGCGGCAACAGCGTGAAAAGGGTGAAGTGACCTATTTCCTTAACACCCCCGAGGGGCTCAACAGCAAAAAAGTGCGCGACATGATCGACCGCCTCATGGCCAGTTATGACGACATCAAGGCCGTGGGAGACTGGCATGTGACCACCACTACCTACTGGAAAGAGTACCGCTATGAGAAAAACAAATTCCGCTTCAGTGTGAAGCGCAAGGCTCTAGATGATGGCACCTACTATGTGAGTGTTACCGAGACCGCTGATTACTTCAAGTCGCTGGGCAAGAAGAAATCGCAGAAATCAGAAATAGACTCCCGCTCATCGACCGACCAACCCACGGTGCGCTCCAGTAAGCGCGACCGCAAGCCTGTCGTCCTTGATGACAATGAGGTGGACAGGAGTGAAGAGGATATTGCCGTTGACCTCGCCGGCGAAGAAGATCACCAGCAGCAGGCACCCTCGGTGAGCGCCAAGGAACAGCGCCGGCTGGAACGTGAACGCCGCGAGGCCGAAAAGCGTGAATTGAAGGCCAAGCAGCGCCGTGAACAGGAGGAACGCCGTGAGAAGGCCCGTGCCCAAAAAGAGGCCGAGAAGATGAAGAAGGCCGAGGAAAAGAAAAAGCGTCAAGAGGAAGAGCGCCTCAAGAAGGAGGAGAAGCAGCGAGAGCAAGAGCTGAAACGCGAACAACAACGCAAGGAACGTGAAGCCCGCGAGCAGTTGGCCGCCAAGAAGCGGGACTCCCGCTACCATTATACCGATGTGGCGCTGTGGCTCAGTGAGAAATATGATTTCACCCAGACGGCTATGGGAGACAATAGCTGTACCATGTTCTCGACTATGGTCAAGGACGTGGAAATGGCCAAGCTCGCTATCAAGAATGCCCTCAAGGGCAGTGAGGCCCGCATGGCTGTGCCCTGGCGAGTCAACAGCGAGACGCAGGCCGTTGAGACGGGCTACATGGTGGATGGCCATGTGCTGGTGTTTGCCATCGGTAAGGACGCCGATGGGCAGATCAACTTGTCGATTACCGAGGTGAGCGACGAGCAGTTTGAACTTTTCAAGCAATCCCTCAATGGCCTGTAGTCAATGGGGGGCATGTGAACGTGAATTAACAATAACCACTCAAATAAATTATAGAATGTGATGAAGAATATATTTTTAACTTTATTGTTGATGCTGGTGGTGGTCATCGCTGTGGGCGCTTGCAAGCCCAAGGATCACCATGCCGTGCCAGTGAGCGATGAGTTTGTGGTGCCCGAGCCTGCCGACGTTGTCCTTTACCAGGTCAATCCCCGCGTGTTTGCGCCCTCCAATTCGTTCCAAGCCATTATTGCCCGCTTGGATTCCATTCAGGACCTGGGCGTTAACATGTTGTGGATCATGCCCATCTATCCCATTGGCGAGGAGAAGAGCAAGAACTCGCCATACTCGGTGCGTGACTATAAGGCCGTTGCTCCCGAGTATGGCACAGTCGATGACCTGCGCCTGCTGGTCGAGTCGTGTCATGAGCGTGGCATGGGCGTCATCCTGGACTGGGTGGCCAACCACACCGCATGGGACAACAACTGGCTCAAGCAGCACCCCGACTGGTACACCCATGATGAGAATGGCAACATTATTTATCCTAAAGGAACCGACTGGACCGATGTCGCCGACCTCAACTACAACAACAAGGATATGCGCGCTGCCATGATTGATGCGATGCGGTTCTGGGTGGATAGTGTGGGTATAGATGGTTTCCGCTGTGACGTGGCCGACCAAGTGCCTGCCGACTTCTGGACCGATTGCATCAACAACTTGAGGAGTGCCGCTAAGCCTCGCCGCTTGATCATGCTGGCCGAGGGTGCCAATCCCAAGAACTTTGATGCAGGATTTGACCTGAATTATGCATGGGAGTTTATGGGTGCCATTGCTCAGGTGATGAAGGGCGATGCCAAGGTGAGCAAACTCATCCAGGTGGATAAGAATGAGTATAGTAACCTGGGCAACGGAAAATTCAAGTTGCGTTTCACCACCAATCATGACGAGGCAACCAAGGCCTCTCCCATCACGTTGTATGGCGGCGTGCGAGCCTCGATGGCAGCGTTTGTGGCAACGACCATGCTGCATGGAGGAATGCTCATCTATGGCTCACAAGAGGTGGGTTATCCCGAAACGATCAATTTCTTCAAGTATGTGCCGGTCGATTGGAACGCCAATTCGGCCCTGCGCGAGGAGTACAAGAAGCTGGTGTCCATCTACAACGAGCATGGAGCCTTGCGCTCCAGCGGCAAGGTGCTGTCGTTTGATGACGAAGAGAATAACATCCTGTGTGTGGATCGCGTGCTCAACAATGATAACGTCCTCGTTGTGGTCAATGTGCGTGACCAGGCGTGCAGTTGCGATGTCCCCACCATGTGGGTGGGCAAAGACGTGACCAATCTCATGACGGGCGAGAAGATGCATCTGGAGAAACGGTTCAACATGCAGCCTTATCAGTACCTGTTGCTGGATAACGAGTGACCAGCCGCTGTTGGCCAATACAAGTAAAGAAAACGCCTGATGGTTCACGATGTGGCCGTTAGGCGTTTTTTGAGGCCCAAAATGGCTAAAAACTCCTTGTAAAACTTAATGAAAGTTAAATAATTGTGATTTCTTGCTCAAAAATTATGTTTAATAACATATTTTGCTGTACATTTGCACTCGATTTTTCATCAAGGACAAAAAATCGATGCCGTGAGGCATGAGGTTATTGTTGATAAGGTTAAGATTTAGTTTTAAGGTTTATGTTAATGGTATTAGAGGTTAATTAGATTTTTTTCAAAATGATCCGCGGCGCGAGTCGGGGATTTTTTTTAAACTAGACATCAATACTTTAATATCCTACTGATTCAAGTTCCTCAAGTAGATAACTTGCTCACCTGATAAAAGGTGGGGCGAGCTAGAGGTCGAAAGACCTCGCCAAGGCCA
>CAMVAP010000086.1 GCA_947165485.1 uncultured Prevotellaceae bacterium | reverse complement strand
GCCTTGGCGAGGTCTTTCGACCTCTAGCTCGCCCCACCTTTTATCAGGTGAGCCCATGATATATCACAACGATGGCGCGGAAACAGGTTCCACGCCATCGCTGCTATATCAGGGATATTGATTCGTTATCCAGGGCCTAGGCAATGTCTGCTTAGCGCAACGATACCTCAATGTCATCCTTACCCTCGGCAAAGTTGAGCTTGCCTTCCTTGGCCAGCCAACCCAGGGCGCAGTGCATTTCGTTCACTTTGAGTTTAGAAACCTTGCGCAACTCCTTCAGGGTAAGTGCCTTCTGCGCATCGTTGAGGGCATTCCACACGAGACCTGCCCAAGTTCCAATGTTCTCTACGTTGATCATAAAAAATGAATTAAACCTTTAATAAAACAATCAATGATTTCTTAAAATCACTACAAAGGTAAACACTTTTTGAATTTAGTTCCAAAAATTCATGGAAAAATTTATGCAACAAGTTATGCAAACGGCTGATTTTGAGCAACTAAACTGTTATCGAACAGCCCTTACCGATATCCATTAGTTTTTGGGGTGACTTTTCAAGGGTTCAAAGCGCCCGCCCAGCAATCGATAGAAGTCCAGCGTGGCGGCAAAGTCGGCCCGCTGACCGTCGGTGAGCATCTTCACATGATGGATGCCGCGTGTGCTCATCAGCTTGAGGGCCACCCAATGGCTATGGGCAAGGGCATAAACGAGGTCCTTGTAGGGGGCAATCAGTTCATCGTCACTCCACTGCCAGTACAACCCGCCGTCAAGTTCGCCTTGACGGGTCTCCACGGGATAGAAGGGGTAGTCATAGCCATCGATGCTGAAGATCAACTGGTCAAAGTCGATCGGGTCATCGGCACAATAGTGCACACACAGGCGCAACGGCCCTGGGACACTATCGCCAGGTGCCATCGTGAACGTGAAGAACACCTCATTGCTGGTGCGATCGTGAGAAACATACTTGGAGACGTAATCCCCGTTCTCGCTGACCACAAAGGAGGGTGCCAAGCGCTCGATAGTCGTGGTCACTGGCAAGTCGCGCCACATCATGCGCCTGAAGCCATATTCGGTAATCGAGTAGTCAACGTTGAGCAAGGAATCGAGTCGGGCCTGCTCGGCTGGGCTCTTGGTCGTGTGTTGCAGCAGGTGCCCCTCAACGGCATCATCGGCCTTGACAGCGTGGCGGGGAACATCGACCGTGCCCCACACCTCGTTGCTGGTATCCCAGGGATCGGCCTTGGGATCAGCCTTGCGCGACATCTGCTCCTGAAGTTTTTTCTGCGCCTTGGCGCGTTCACGTTCAGGGTGCAAGCGACGGATGCCTGGCTTGAGAGGATCCTGTTCGTTGCCCGATGACTGCGCCATCCCCATGGGAATGGCAAGCAACGCCAGCGACAGCAGTAGTATGCACTTCTTCAATCTCATTGTTAATTGATTGCTCCAATTTAAGTTTCGCAAGTTAATAACTTACTCTCTCTAATGAATCAGGGAGAGCAGCAACAATTGCGCTTCGAGGGTGGCACGGGTGATGACTCGGTCTCGGTCGCCAGGCAACTGCTTGACCTGGGCCACAACACGTTCACCGCACTTGGCAGCCATCCACACGGTTCCCACGGGCTTGGTGGGTGTACCGCCGCCAGGGCCTGCAATGCCGCTGGTGGCAATGGCGCAGTCAGTGCCGATGGCACGGCAAGCGCCCTCCACCATCTGGCGCACGACGGGTTCGCTCACCACGCCGTGTTCAATAATATCCTGCTCGCTCACGCCCAGCAGGTTGATTTTCACCTCGTTGGCATAGCTCACGACTGCACCCTTAAAGTAGTCGCTGCTGCCAGCAATGCTCGTTATCTCGTGGGCAATGTTCCCACCCGTGCAACTCTCGGCGGTCGATAGGGTTAAACCCTTCTCGCGCAGGCGGTCGCCCAGGATCTCGGGCAGGCGCTTGTCTCCGTCGGCAATGATGTGGCCACCCAGGATGTCATGCAACTGGTGCGAGAGGCGCTCCATGTCGGCATTGATCTGGTCTCGGTCGGTCGAGGTGCCCGTCAATCGCAGGCGGATGATGCCGCCCTCGGGCAGATAGGCCAAGTGGATGCCATGCGGCATCTGGCGTTCAAACTCATCGAGTTGCATCGCCAGGGCTGACTCGATGATACCTGTCACGACAAAGGTGCGGAACTCAATGTCCTCACCATCATTGTAGCGGGTCAGCAACTGCGGGATGACGGCACGTTCCATCATCGCCTTGAGTTCAAAGGGCACGCCTGGCATACTCACCAGCACCTTGCCATCGCGCTCAAACCACATGAGTGGCGCGGTGCCCACCTCGTTCTGGATGACACGGCACGACGAGGGCACCATGGCCTGCAGGCGGGTGTACTCGTTGAGCTTGAGGTGACGGCGTTCCATCACCTCGCGCACATTGCGCTCAACGTCCTTGTCGAGCACCATTTCGCCGCCAAAGTAGCGGCACAGCGTGGGCTTGGTGATGTCGTCCTTGGTCGGTCCCAGGCCGCCGGTCATGAGCACGACGTCGGTTTGGGCAAATGCGCGGTCGATGGCGAGCGTTATCTGCTCGGCATCGTCGGGGACGACCTGGACGGTGTTCACGTCCCAGCCGCGCGGGGTCATGTGGCGGGCAATCCAGCCCGAATTGGTGTCGGTCACTTGTCCGATAAGCAATTCATCGCCTATCGCTATAATGCTGTATTTCATTTAGTTGTTAGTTGCTAGTTGTTAGTTGCTAGTTGTTAGTGCTGCCTGTTCTCTTTTATTACTTCAGTGACGGTATTTCTCTAGCAGGCCAGCCGTAGTCCTGATAGTACTTCACGGGCAGTTGGTGCGACTTGACATACGCTGCAATGAAGATGGCACGAGCCTGTTCACGCGTTTCCTCATTACTGTTGATGCTATGGAAAGCCTCATACATGTCACCAAAGATGCGCTTGGCGCTCGGCAAGAAGTTGCTGCCGTCCCCTACCCGATCAAATGAGGTCACCACATATCTCTTACCAATCTTCTTGAGATACATCGCACCGGGATGTGAACCGCCCGAGACGGTCTTTAACGTGTCGCCTACCACGTTGTAGTTAAACACCCAGAAATCGCCCAGCACACGCACACTGTCGGGGTTCTGCCTATCCCAAGCAATGACAGTGGGACAAGGGATGCACAACTCGCCCGGGGAATAGTGCACACCAATAGAATCAGTCAGGTAACCACCGATGGCACCATAAAGTTCAGGGCTCTTCTCTATAGACCTTATCAGATTGCTATCAGATTTCTCTTTGCTGATGGGAGCCTCGGCCTTGGACTTTGCCTCGGTCTCGGTCTTGGACTTGGGTGTGCAACTGGTCACACCCACTATGCCACCACACAAAATGATAGCCGCCAGCATCCACAATTTCATCTTATTCATAGTATGCATTGATTATTTTTTTCTGTAATAGCGCCGCAAATATACTTCGAATTATCGAGATTAGATGTATTTTTGTGGTAAGAAAAAGAAATAGCATTATGGCAAAGACGTTGTTACTGTTGATTATCGCATTTGTCACGCTGGATTTTGTCCTGAGCAGCGTGCTCTCGTGGCTCAATACACGGTGGATGACCCATCCCGTGCCACCCGAATTGGAGGGCCTGTATGACGAGGAAAAGTACCGCAAGCAGCAGGACTACATGCGAACCAACAAGCGCGTGTCGCTCGTGGCCCGCTGCGTGTCGTTCGCGTTGACGCTGGTGATCCTGGGCTGCGGCCTGCTGGGCTGGCTCGATAACCAGTGCAAGGCGTGGACCGATGTGCCCGTGCTGCAGGTGATCCTGTTCCTGGTCATCTACAACCTGTTCAACACCGTGATTGCGCTGCCGTTCAGCTATTACTCGACCTTTGTCATCGAGGAGCGATTCGGCTTCAACCGCACGACGCACAAGACCTTCTGGCTCGATGCCGTGAAGTCGTTTGTGGTCTCGACCGTGATCAGTGCTGTGCTGCTGGGCGTGGTCTATTGGCTGTACCAGACCTTCGGGCAACAGTTCTGGATCTGGGCTACTCTGGTCGTTGCCGTGTTCATTGTGTTCTTCTCGATGTTCTATAGCAACCTGATTGTGCCCCTATTCAACAAGCAGACGCCCCTGCCCGAGGGCGAGTTGCGCGACGCCATCACCGCTGCGGTCGAGAGTTTCGGTTCAAAGTTCAAGGACATCTACATCATCGACGGCAGCAAGCACTCGACCAAGGCCAATGCCTATTTCACGGGCTTTGGCCCCAAGAAGCGCATCGTGCTCTATGACACGCTGCAAGACCAGATGACCACCGACGAGATCGTGGCCGTGCTGGCCCACGAGTTCGGCCACTACAAGCACCGCGACACGTTCAAGAACATGTTCATCTCGATTGCGATGGTGGCCGTCAACCTGTTCATCTTCTCGCTACTGGTGAGCAACCCCGACCTGCCCGCGGCCCTGGGCGGCACCGCCCCGTCGTTTATCCTGGCGATGATTGCTTTCTCGCTGCTACTGTCGCCCATCGACATCCTGCTCAACCCCGCCAGCAACGCCATCTCACGCCGTGCCGAGTACCGCGCCGACGCCTATGCCGCCGCTCACGGCCACGGCGAGACGCTGATCAGCGGCCTCAAGAAACTGGCCAGCCACGGCCTGAGCAACCTCACGCCCCACCCGCTCGTCGTCTGGTTCAGCTACAGCCACCCCACCCTGGCACAACGCATCCGCGCCATCCGCGCCATCAAACAACACATACAACCTTAACGACAACTAAAACAACAACTTTCATATAAAGGAAAACAACAAGTACAATAAAAACAATGCTATCCATTCATCCATCCGTTCAAGTGTGTGTGTATCCGCGCCATCCGCGCCATCAAACAACTCACACAACCTTAATGACAACTAAAACAACAACTTTCATATAAGGGAAAACAACAAGTAAATTCAATTCATCAGCTCTCGGGCACAATGCTCTGGAGCCATGGAACAACACACTGTTACATTCTCTTTTCATACCTCCAATAATAAAAAGCTGCGGAATGAATCGCCAAAAAGTTGCGGAATAACTTGTACAATTCACTCTATAACAGTAATTTTGCATACAACAAGTTATAATGACATGGGCAATTGCTATTATTCTCTGTTTTATCCTCTCTGTTTTCCCTGCTGATGCAACCGAAAACAGGCGCCACATCCATGTAGTGCGTCCGGGAAGCAAACGATCCCACAGGGGCCAGACTGTTGCCAAAATCTGGATAGAGGAAAATGGCGAGAAAAAGATTGAGATAGCTTGGTCTGAACTTTCCTCTAATGAGGAACGAACAATTCTCCTTGCTATTGACGAGCATTGGGAAGAGCTTAACCGTAGCATTGATGACGTGTTTGCTGGCAAGAAAATAACTATTAAAAAATATAAGTGATAAGACTATGTGCAAGTACAAGGACACCAATTTGGGCATCAAAAAACTTGATTTCGGCATGAAGCGTGGTGCTATGGCCGTTTATCTGACCGATGGCAGAGTCGTTATAGTCCCTGTATCGATGTTTCCCGACATCAAGCGCCTGTCCCGTTCTCAGCGAGAAGACTACATGATTATGGACGACCAATATTTCTCCTTTGACGGTTTAAGCAAAATCTACTCGGTCAAAGATGTGCTGAAATATTGATCTCACTTCATTACAACAAGTCATTATCTGGATTGCCGCAAGGCAGTCCAGTTTTTATACAACGACCGAAACGACAACCGGGATTATAGGAAAACAACAAGTACAATAAAAACAATGCTATCCATTCATCCATCCGTTCAAGTGTGTGTGTGTGTGTGTAAAAACAAATCTTCTTTATTTTGCAATTCACTCGACTTGTACTACATAGGTTTCGCCAAAATCCGCAGATGTTAAGCTGCGTCTCGGAAATGCTCAAATAAATTTGGCATTTCAATTGACTTGCACTAACTTTGCAGGAAGAATCGGGGGAGAAATCCCGAAGACAATAACAAGCATTCGCTATTATTTCGCGTTCAGCCAAAAGCCTAGCAATCTTTTTGGAAATAACGTAACACCGAAATAATGAGTGAGGGTATTCCGTATGGATGCCTCTGTCATTTCATTAATAGCAATGCATTACGCTACGGGCGTGGTGCATTCTTATGAAGTGACTGAGGTTTCCATGCTAGGCTGCCTCATAGCTGGACGCGATAAGAACCGCATCACGCTCTTTTCATGTCCAGCGGCGTGATTGATAGTCGATTGCAGCAAAGACTATCAATCGCCTATGGCAAACAAAAATCTGAATGCCGCCAAGACGGCTAAGAAAGACGAGTTTTACACACAGATGAGCGACATCGAGCGGGAGTTGCAGCACTATTGGCAACACTTTCGCGGCAAAACTATCTTGTGCAACTGCGATGACCCCTACGAGAGCAACTTTTTCAAGTATTTTGCCCTTCGCTTCAACCAGCTGGGTCTCAAGAAACTGATTTGCACCTGCTATAACGGCTCTCCAGTGCAAGGCAACGAGTTATTGATTGACTGGGGCGACTTTACCGAGCAACCCAAGAAAATTGCCTACAAGGTTGAGATCACTGAGGTGCGCGACATGAACGGAGACGGCGCTGTTGACCTTAGCGATGTGCAGTACCTCTTGCAAAACGACAAAAACGTGCTCTCTATCCTCAAGACGGGCGACTTTCGCGATCCTGAGTGTATCGAACTGCTCAAACAAGCTGACGTCGTGGTCACCAACCCACCCTTCTCATTATTCCGCGAATACATCGCCCAACTGATAGAATATGAGAAGAAATTTCTGATTGTAGGTCACCAAAATGCTATTCACTATAAAGAGGTCTTCCCGTTATTGAAAAAAGGATTAGTGTGGCTTGGCTATGGTTTTAAAGGCGGTGCTGCTCATTTTACATCTCCATATGAAGACATAGCTACAGCAGGAGATCATCGCAAGGGAATGATTCGTGTTTCTGGTGTCCATTGGTTCACAAATCTTGACCATCAGAAACGACATGAAGAATTAGACTTAGTTTGCCGCTATTCACCTGAAGATTATCCAACATATTACAATTATGATGCGATTGATGTTAGTTCAGTTTCTGCTATACCATGTGATTACAGCGGAAAGATGGGTGTACCTGATTCGATATTAGGTTGTTACAACCCTGATCAGTTTGAAATTATTGGACTTGGTAGAGATGGTGATGATATTAATGTTGATAGGAGTGTCTATGAAAAGATTAAACTTCTTAATCCAAATTCTCGGCCAAGCCATATTGGTTATTATGACAAATCTGGTCATCCCAAAGAGCCATATTCACGAATCATTATCCGCAACAAACATCCGAAGAAGTTATGATGACGATAAAACAGATTAGTGTG
>CAMVAP010000085.1 GCA_947165485.1 uncultured Prevotellaceae bacterium | reverse complement strand
TAACCGCCCCCTATAGGAGGGAGTCACTGTTCAAACAGCGGCCCCCTCTTTTCGTCATATACAATGCCGTGCCGCCGCCGTGCCCGTTCCTCCCTGTAGCCGTGCCGTCCCTCCCTGTTACCGTGGCACAGCCACGGCCCACATGACACCCGGATCTAGTGCTCATATTGCCACGGTCCACTTGACAGCTGGTATGGCACTTGATGGCTGGCTCTATCCTTGTGGATGAAGGGGTGGGAGCCTCTTGGGGGATTTTTATTGGGGATTGATGGGTGGATGGGCTTTTTTTAGTATCTTAGCATCGTTTAAAAGTGAGATTAATAACCAGAATTTTTATATTATGCTGAAAGTGAGATGTTTGACGGCTATTATTGTGATTGTGGCCGTGTTGTTTCCCGCCAGATTGTGGGCTAGGGTTGAAACGGTTTATTCGCCTAGCCGGATGATTGCTGTGAACTTTGAAGTGCGTGATGGCGTGCCAGTATATAATGTTGATTTTAATGGCAAGCGAGTGATCAAGGATAGTCGATTGGGGCTGGAATTGGCTCTTGTGAAGGCCAATAGTGATTTTAATAATTTTGACAATAAGCAGACGATTGATCAAAACTCTATGTGTGACGGCTTCTCGCTTCTCACTGCGCGTCATTCCTCGTTTGACGAGACGTGGCAGCCCGTGTGGGGTGAGGAGAGCAGCATCCGTAACCATTATAACGAGATGTCGGTGACCTTGCATCAGGATGATCTGCAGCGTTACATAATCGTGCGCTTCAGGGTGTATGACGACGGTGTGGGCTTCCGCTATGAATTTCCTCAGCAGCCCAATTTGACCTATTTTGTCATTAAGGAAGAGCACACCCAGTTTGCCATGCCTGGTGACTTGACAGCGTGGTGGATCGCGGGAGATTATGACACGCAGGAGTATGAATATACCCGCTCTCGCTTGAGCGAAATCAGGGGATTGTTTAGCAGCAAGATCACGCCTAATGCCTCGCAGGAGCAGTTCAGTAACACGGGCGTGCAGACGGCCTTGCAACTCAAGACCGATGACGGAATCTATATCAACCTGCATGAAGCGGCACTGGTGGATTATCCCTGTATGCACCTGAACCTTGATGACAAGAACATGGTGTTTGAGTCATGGCTCACGCCTGATGTGCAGGGCAACAAGGGCTACATGCAGACGCCGTGCCACACCCCCTGGCGCAGCATCATGATCGTGGATGATGCCCGCAAGGTGCTGGCTTCACGCCTGATCTTGAACCTGAACGAGCCTTGCAAGATCGAGGACACATCATGGATCAAGCCTGTGAAATACATGGGTGTGTGGTGGGAACTCATCACGGGCAAAAGCACGTGGAACTATACCGACCAGTTGCCATCGGTCAAGCTGGGCGAGACTGACTATAGCAAGATGAAGCCCAATGGCAAGCATGGTGCGAGCAACGAGAACGTGAAGCGTTACATCGACTTTGCTGCCGCCAACGGCTTTGACCAGCTGCTCATCGAGGGCTGGAACGAGGGCTGGGAAGACTGGTTTGGCAACAGCAAGGACTATGTGTTTGATTTTGTGACCCCTTATCCCGACTTTGACATCAAGATGCTCAATGAGTATGCCCACAGCAAGGGGATGCGCCTGATGATGCATCACGAGACATCGTCGAGCGTGCGCAACTATGAGCGCCACCTGGAGGCTGCCTATCAGCTGATGAACAAGTATGGTTACAATTCGGTCAAGAGTGGCTATGTGGGCAATATTATCCCGCGAGGAGAGCACCACTATGGCCAGTGGATGGTCAATCACTACCAGTATTGTGTTGAACTGGCTGCTAAGCACCACATCATGGTCAATGCCCACGAGGCCGTGCGTCCCACGGGATTGTGCCGCACATGGCCCAATCTGATTGGTAACGAGAGCGCCCTGGGTACCGAGTACCAGTCCTTTGCCGGCACGCAGCCAGGACATACTGCTATCCTGCCGTTCACCCGCCTGCAAGGAGGCCCGATGGACTATACGCCAGGCATCTTTGAGATGAATCTGGAGAAATTCGCCCCCGACAATCACTCCAAGGTGCTTTCCACCCTGTGCGGACAGTTGGCACTCTATGTGACACTCTATAGCCCCCTGCAGATGGCCGCAGACCTTCCCGAGAACTATGCGCGCTTCATGGATGCTTTCCAGTTCATCAAGGATGTTGCGGTGGACTGGGACCGATCGGTGTATCTGGAAGCCGAACCGATGGAATATGTCACCATTGCCCGCCAGGCCAAGGGTAGTGACGACTGGTTTGTGGGCAGCGTGACGGGTGCCAATGCTCATGACAGCGCCATCAAGCTGGACTTCCTGGATGCAGGCCGCAAGTATGAGGCGATCATCTATGCCGACGGCAAGAACGCCGACTACAAGACAAATCCGCAGGCTTATACCATCACGAAGAAGACTGTGACCAGCAAAACCACCCTCAAACTGCACAGCGCAGCCGGCGGCGGTTTTGCCATCAGCATCAAACCACTGTAAGATACCACGTAGAGGTAGCATTGTGGTTTACGCACAGTGGGGCTATGTCATAAAGGACATAGCCCCACTGTGCGTAAAAAAGAATGGGCAAGCAGCCCGAAGGCATACTTACCCAAATCCTCTCTCCACTGCGGTGTGTACGTGACTCGAACACGCGACCCCCTGCGTGACAGGCAGGTATTCTAACCAACTGAACTAACACACCAACATGTGATTGCCAAGAGTCATTTCTTTCTCAAAGCGAGTGCAAAGGTACTGCAATAATTTGAATTGACAAAGGATTTTCAAGGAAATTTTTCAAAAAAATATCACATCATCCGTTAACTACCTGATAAACAATACAATATATTTTTATTTTATTGGCATTAATCAGGGCCTTGGATGATGTGATATTGAAAAATGAAGCAGTTATTTGGTTTCTGTAAAAGGTTTTGTTTCTATAATTCCTAATTATTTACATTCTTTCCTTCTCGCTGGAGCCGGCGCCAGTGCCCTTGTATTTGCTCTGGGCGGCGTTGAACTTGTAGCGGACAGTGAATTCCACCTCACGCGAGTCATTACGGAAATTCTGCCACAGGGTGCGTGCTCCGTAGTTCAACCTGACTTGGTCCTGCGAATTCAACAGGTTATGACCTTTAACCATCACCGACAGATGGTCTCCGAGGAACGATTTGGTAACGCTCAGGTCAAGACGATATCTGGCCTTAGTGAGTGATATATTCTCCTGATCCCCCTTACTGGTAAAAGAGAAATCGGCACTGGCTGTTAGGGTGGGAGTCAACCTGAAGTTGTTGTTGAACTGTGCAATCCAGATGGGGCGCTCGGGGCTGATGACACCTGCGGGTGAAGGTATCTTGATCCATTCCTTCATCATGCCCATCGTGAGAGAGGGCTGATAGAGGCCGAATCGTGGACTGAGTGTTACCATCAGCATCACGGCATCCTCGTTATCGACATTCTCGCGGTAGAGCCATGTTATCGACTCGCTGCCAGCAACCTCGCGACCCACGTTGACAATCTGGTCATCGGTGTGTTTATAGTTCAGCATCAGGGTTACCCAGCGGTACATGGCCATGAGCGAGGCTTCGTGACGGATCGATGGCTTGAGCAGGGGGTTGCCGCTCTGCCAAGTGAAACGGTTGGCATAGGTTACGTTACTGCTCAATTCATGGTAGTAGGGTCGCTTGATCTTCTCCGCGTAGTTCGCTATGAGCTGCACTGGTCCGGCTGCAGCCATAAATCCCACACTGGGGAATAGATGATGGTAACTGCGGCTCTGCTCCTCGATGCGTACACCCTGATTGTAGTAATTGGTTGTCACGTTCTCGTTGCGCAGTCCGACCTTCATTTGGCCAAAGGGCAACGGACGGGCATACTCAGCAAACAGGATGTAGTTGTTTTCGCGTTGCTCGGTGAACGACGTGGGCACGATTTGCTCGAGGTTAATGTACTCGTCGTTGCGTCGAGTGTGGTCAAACTCGGTGCCCACTTCCAAATTGCCGCCCCACAGGTTCCACGAGAGCACGAGTTTGGTTGCGCATAGCTGGTTGCGCACGACGCTATAGCTCGTTACCGTGCGGCTCTGCTGCTCCTGACTCACCTCATCATTAAAATGCGTCTCGCGGTTTTTGAAGAAGACATAGTCGGTATTGAAATCGATGGAAGTATTGCCCACCTTCCCATTGTAATAGGCATTGAGTGTGTGAGGCATGTTGTGCTTGGTGGACTCGTATAGGCTGTTGTCCAGGTGGTCATAGAACTGGCCATTGGCAATTACATCGGCTGTGAACGTGCCACTGGTGCGGTCCAGGAAATAAGCCTTTGTGTCATAACGGAAACCTGCCGAATGGTTGTCGTTGAAGATGTAGTTGGTGCCGATTGAAGTATAGAGCGAGTTGTAGTGGGATTTGATATCCATCAGCTCGTCCATATGCCACAGGGTATCGGCTTTTACGTCAAGGATGACATCATCGTCTTGCTTGCTGCGGCCATCGTTGTACCACACGCTGCCGAACACATCAAGCCCCTTGTAGCGGTAGTTCCAATTTGTGCCTAAGTCTAGGTCAGGACGCTCGGACACATAATAGGAAGCCTGGGTATTGAAGCTGAAGCCCTCGCCCTGGGGCCGCTTGGTCTTGATCAAGATGACCGACTCGACCGTGGCGTCATACTTGGCACCCGGGCTGGTGATCAGTTCCACGCTCTGGATGTCCTCGCTGCTGAGTTGGTCAAGTTCGGTCTGGTTCTGCAATTTGCGACCGTTGATATAGATGAGCGGTGTGCCCTTGCCGAAGACCTCCAGGCCGTCCTTCTTGCGCTGCACGCCAGGCAGGTTCTCGAGCACGGCCTTGGCGGTTCCCACCTTGCTCAACAAGGTGTTCTCCACGTCGGTCTTGAGGCCCTCGGTCGTCAGCTTGAAGGCAGGGCGCTGGGCCTTGATAACGACCTCGCCCAACTCCGTCACCTCGGGTTCCAGCACAATGGTGCCCAAATGGGCACTCATGGCCTCCAGTACTTGTGTCTTGTAACCCAAGTAAGTAATCTTGAGCAATGGCTTGGCTGTGCTACCAGTTAGCTTGAAAACACCGTCACCGTCGGTCGTCGTTCCTGCGACAAACGCGCTATCGGTGCCAGCCAGCAAAACCACGTTGGCAAACGGGACTGCATTATGCATCTCATCTACCACACGACCTGTAAACGTCTGGGCTGTCGTTGTCATTACAACCAGCACCGCCATCATCAAACTCAAAATTGTTCTCATATCTAATCTTTTATTTTAGTGAATGATCATCGTTGACGGCGAAATTACCCCGCCGTTCTACCAATAGACGCACACTATAGGGTGAAAAGTTGCAACACCGGGCTAACGAAACCGCACTTTCACACTTTAGGGTGTTAAAATAGCCTGCTCCGCAACCCTCAGAAATATCAGGTTACGGAGCAGTGAAATTAACCAGTGACTACATTTTTACTGGAACAAATCGTCAAGAGTTATGACCTTGGGTATACTTCCTGAATAAGCGTTCTGTTTAATTCCGGATGAGGCAACCATCGTCAACATCAATGCCTTGCGGGTTTTGGTTTCACTTCTAAACTGTTCCAGTCGTTCTAATAAGTGCTGATAGTAATCTTTTTTAATCTCGTATGGTGTCAATGAATACTTCATTTCGCACAAATTGATGACTTGGTCGCGACGATCAATCACCATATCAATCTGTGCTTTGCTGCCATCGCTGCGGCTGCGCCAAGAAAAGACGTTACTCAAGATTCCACTGATGCCTAATGCCTGTTTCAACTGCTTTACATGAGCGAAGCAAACCTGCTCAAATGCATATCCGCTCCATGCTCGACGAGCAGGATTATCAATCATATTACTCCAGGCGTGTTCATCGTTTTGGCTTGTACCTGCGACAAAGCGCAAATAGAATAGAATGTATAAGTCACACAGTTGATACATGACATCACGCTCTTTCTTGCCAAAACCGTTGTAACGACGCACAAAGTCGCAGCTGCATAGGTTATGAAGAATCTCAGTGAGCAAACCGCCATCTGCCATCTTGAGCGCATCGCGTATCTCGCTGCGTGTCATTCCTTGGCCTCGCTTGGCCAGCAAATTTACTACATTTCTATAATTGGATGAGTCATTAAACAGTGAGCGGAAAAGGAAAGTATACTCGGTGCGCAACGGAGCATTCACACCAAAGAACAAATTGTCGATGTTCTGGTACACGCTCTTGTCTTTCCTGAGCATACTTAAATAATAAGGTGTTCCTCCTGTCACCATGTAGCAATCTACAATCTGCTGGCGTGTCCAGCTCATGCCAGCATGCTTCAGATAGGATTCTGTCTCTTGTAGAGTAAAGGCTTCAAGTTTGATGCTACAGGTGAGGCGGTTGTATAGGCCGCCCTTATTACCTACCAGTTTGCTCATCATCCAAGTCGTGGCTGAACCGCAGACCACCAGTTTGAGATTACTGCGCGTGGAGGCGAACATGTTCCAGAATGATTCCAATGCTTGTAGGAACTTAGAGCGGGGCACATCCATCCACGGCAATTCATCAAAGAAGAGGATGATTTTTTCTTTATTGAGATTAGAAATATAATGCTCCAATTGGTCAAAAGCCTCAAACCATGTATTTGGGACAGGATACACGCTGGTTGCATACTTATTGAGTTGCTTGTTGAACAAAGTCAACTGATCACGACGTGTCCCCTGGTAGATGCCAGAAGTATAGAAATCGAAACAATCACCATAAAACTGTTTCACAAGGAATGTTTTGCCAATGCGGCGACGGCCATACACTGCGATAAACTCTGCCTTATTCGACTCGCTACAAGTCCTCAAAATCTCGATTTCACGCTCTCTTCCAATGATTTCGTTTACCATATCCATATCTTTTTAATCGACTGCAAATATATAAAAAATCGAGTTACGGAGCAGTAAAAATGAAAAATAGTGCTCCGTAACTCGATTTTTTTTGCCGTTACGGAGCAGTAAAAATGAAAAATGGTGCTCCGTAACCCGTTTTTTTAAGGCGTTACGGAGCAGTAAAAAAGAAACTATTATTAATAAACATCACTATCTATAGTTGATAGACTTGGGTCATGCCGTCGGCTTCAAGTGGTGCAAAAGGTTGCGCCAGCAGAACGATGTAGAAGCGCGGCAGTGGCTGCACTGGCGGATGCTCGGCGATGTATCGCTCAATCTTGTGGCGGGCTGCGCGCCGCAATGGCTCATCTTCACAGGGGACAAGCGCTTCCCTATCAATAAACGCAATCTGCCAGAAGGACATATACCCCAGCACATATTGCTCGACCTTGTCCACGGGATTCCCTTCATGCACGAGGTCCTGCCACGTGAATGTTTCGCTCTCGCACATGGCCACGACGGCCCAGGACAAATCGATATATCTCAATTGCTGTTTCATAGTCTGTT
>CAMVAP010000084.1 GCA_947165485.1 uncultured Prevotellaceae bacterium | reverse complement strand
AGTTTCTAATGGCCGTTCGGCTTGCACGATGTTTCACGGATGCAAAGTAAGTGATTTTTATCAAGAAAAATGGTAAAAAGTCCGTTAAAATGGGTGAATTGTTCAAAACTCACACCAATTGTTAATAAATCGTGGAACATTCAATTTCTTTGTTAAAAATGGCGCATGATTGCAAAGCGTCATCAATTAAAGTGGTCACGTCATCACGACGCGGCCACCTGAATCTATAAACCTTGAAAACATCTTATCGCTTCTTTTTTCTTTAATATTGTTGTTGTGATCATTACTCATCATTGATAACTACTCTTTTCTTTATTCAATCATCCTAATCATGGTGAGGTAATGACATAGCAAAGGTAGTAACATTATTTTGAATAAAACATAGAAAAAACAAAAAATATTAGATTAACCGCATTTTTTATCTGGAACTCCAACTCGGGTGACGGAATAATGCAAAAAATACATCAAAAGAACCGTCCCTATTTTACCCAATTAGTAAAATAGGTGGGTAAGTTGGTGGTAATGTGAAAAAATAATGTATCTTTGCAGGCTGCATTATTACTTGCGCTTTGAAGAAATATAATTAGCTGAACATAACCTCAATAATATTATAAAGAAATGAGAAGATCAATGATGCTGCTGGCGATGTCAGCAATGATGTGTATTCAAGTGGTTGCCAACCCGGCATTGCGTGGCTTGGTGCAGATGCCACAACCTGATGGTACGCTGGTGAGAATCAGCCTTGAAGGTGATGAGTTCTATAGTTTCAACACTACAGCCGATGGCTATACTGTGATGCTCAACGATGCCGGAGCCTATGTTTACGCTCAGCGTGAGGGCAAGAAGCTGGTGCCCACGAGCGTGCTAGCCCATGACGAGGGTCAACGCACCGCTAGCGAGCTGGCGTTGCTGAGCACTCTCACCAAGCGCATGATCGATAAGGAAGAGGTGGATGTGGCCCACATCCGCCGCGTGAAGCGCAACGTGGACTTGTCAAACTTTGACTTCTCCAAATTTCGCGGTCTGGTGATTCTGATTGACTTTGCCGACAAGAAATTTGCTGCCGATGACCCCAAGGCGTTCTATACCGAGATGTTCAGTACCCAAGGTCTGACTGGCTGGCATGATCCTTACACCAACAAGGATGTGACGTGCCCCGGCAGTGTGCGTGACTACTTCAAGGACCAGTCTAACGGTGCGTTCAATCCGCCGTTTGACGTGTATGGTCCGTACAGCTCGACCCTGAAAGCCAACAAGTGCTATAACCAGCATGACTTGATTTTCAAGACCGCAATGCGTAGTGCCAACGCCGAGATTGACTTCTCGAAGTATGACAACAACAACGACGGTAAGGTGGACATGGTCTTCTTCCTGGTTGCAGGCTACTCGGCTGCTTCCAATGGTAAGGAATCGGGTTACCTGTGGCCCCATGCATCATCCTTTGCCCGCGATTATATCAACTACGACGGCAAGTGGCTTGACCGCTATGCCAGCTCGACCGAGCTGTATGGCTGGGAATCTTCTCCGTCAAGTGTTGTGGTCGAGGGTATCGGCACCGTGTGCCACGAGTTCAGCCATGTGCTGGGATTGCCCGACTTCTACGACACCGACTATGAGCTGAGCGGTGGCAATAGCCATCACCCCGGCGGCTGGGACATCATGGCAGGCGGCTCGGACTACAACTATGGCCGTTGCCCTGCGGGCTACACTTTCTATGAGCGTTATGCACTGGGTTGGGCCGATGCTTATACCATCGATGGTGAAGGCAGCTACTCACTCAGTCCCGTGAACACGGCGCGTGAGGGTTACATCCTGCGCACCCCCGTTAAGGACGAGTTCTTCACCATTGAGAACCGCCAGAGGATCGGTTGGGATTCCTATATCCCCGGTCATGGCATGATTGTGACCCGAGTGGACAGCACCAATGCCAATGTGTGGTCTCTGAATACGGTGAACTGCAACCCGGAGCACAATTACTTTGAGATGCTGCGTGCCGGCAACACGTCAACCGGTGATAATGGCAGTGACCCCTTCCCCGGCAGCACGGGCAACATCATGCTCACCAACCAGACCAATCCCAACCTCACCACATGGGCCGGTTATGCCAATGCATATAACATCGTTGGTATCAACGAGTCGGCGGATGGCCTCATTACCTTTAAAGTGGTTGAGGACGGATCGTTGCAGACGCTGGTCGAGGACTTTGAAGGCATGCCGGTATCAACGGGCACTACCGACAAGAACGTGGAGGGTGCCTTTGCTACCTGGTCGTTCTCCAAGAGCGGCGTGCGTGCTCCAGGCTCGGACAAGGCCAACGACAACAACAGCGTGATGATGAAGCTCCCCAGCCTGTTCTACAGCACCACTCCCGTGTATTACAATACCTACATGGCCAGCATGACCGTGTTTAACACGACGACCGCAACTGCCAAGTACTCGCTTGAGTATTCGGTCGAGAACGATGAGAATGGCGATCCCATCTGGAATACCGCATTGAGTTCCAAGGGGAACGATGTCGCCGAGGTCGCAGCCAAGACCAATGGCATGTGCTACTGGACGCTTAACCTGAATAATACGCAGCCGGCCCTGTTCCGCATCTATGAGCGCTATGGTCACAAGAACAATGCGATGTATGTTGACGACTTCACGCTCTATTACACCGGTGAAGAGGGTGGCCCAGTCGTGTTTATACAGGGTGACGTGAATGGTGATGGCGAGGTGAACATTGCCGACATCAATGCCGAGCTTGACCTGATCCTGAATGGCAGTACCGATGCCGACACCATGAAACGTGCCGACGTCAACAGCGACAGCGAGGCCAATATCGCCGATGTAAACATGATCATCGATATTATTTTAAGATGATGATATCCATATCCAAAATTTAAGAAAAATTATGAGAAGAATCTTTGCGTTGCTTGCAGCAGCCATGTTGTGGGCGACAGTGTGGGCCGTACCTGCCGACCCCACCCCCATCCAGGTGACTCAACCTGATGGAACCATGTTGACCGTCAAGTTGCATGGTGACGAGTTTTTTCACTTCACGTCAACCGTTGATGGCTACACCGTGGTCAAGAATGCGGCGGGCTATTACACCTATGCCCAGCTGGATGGCGACCGCCTGGTGGCCAGTGACCGCATTGCGCGTGACGCCAGTCATCGCAGTGTCGAGGACCGTATTGCGTTATCCCGTTTGCCCAAGGGGTTGACTTCTCGCTCAATGGCTCAGTCGGGCACCCAGATGCTGAACCGCCGCAACAGCGCCATGCGCCGTGTGGGCAGCGATGGGTTGATGGATTATGACAACTTCAGGGGTCTGATCATCCTCATCAATTATACCGACAAGAAGTTCTCGATGGCCGATGCCAGCGCATTCTATGACGACATGGTCAATACCCCTGACTACACGGGCTACACGCTGCGCAACAGGGTGGTGAAAATGACGGGAAGCGTGAGGGACTACTTCTATGATAACTCCAACCAGTTGTTTGACCCCCACTTTGACGTGGTGGGTCCCGTGAATGTGCCCTTCAAGTGCACCGATCAGCGGGGCACCGATAATTCTGCCGCGATTTTCAATGCTGCTCTCGCAGCTGTGGATAGTGACATTGACTTTAGTGACTATGATACCGATGGTGACGGATATGTGGACATGGTGTTTTTCCTGGTGGCAGGTCTCTCGGCCAACTATGGTGGCAATAACGAGAATTACCTGTGGCCCCACATGTTCTACCTGTACACGGCAACACCCCGTGACGGTGTGCGCTTCGGCCTATATGCTTGCTCTACCGAGATTGCGGGCTGGGAAGGTTATTCCAGTGACGTGAACGGCATCGGCACATTCTGTCATGAGTTTGGCCACGTGCTGGGATTGCCCGACCTGTATGATACCGATTACGATGAGAGTGGCGGCGAGAGCCTCAATCCTGGCCAGTGGTCGATCATGGCCGGTGGCAGTGGCAATAACTATGGCCGCAATCCAGTGGGCTATAGCCTGTATGAGCGTTATGCGCTGGGTTTCTCCTCCCCCATCAATCTGGAGCAGGGCGGCCACTATGAGATGCTCCCCCTGGACGAGAGCAACGAGGGTTATCGCCTGAACACGCCCAACGAGAATGAGTTTTTCCTGATTGAGAATCGCCAGGCAGGCAAGTGGGACCGCTTTCTGCCAGGCCATGGCATGATGGTGGCGCGAGTGGATTCGAGCAGCACGTATGTGTGGATGCAAAATACGGTGAATTGTGACCCCAAGCACATGTACTATGAGCTGCTGCGCGCCCATTACAATGGCCAGGACAGTAATTATGACCCGTTCCCTGGTGCCTATGGTGTAACCTCGCTCACCAACTTTACCACCCCTGGTCTGCTGGCGTGGGACCGCTCGTTCAACGACTATGCCATCAATGATATCGCCGAGAATCAGGGCATCATTTCATTCACCCTTGAGCGCGACAGTTCCATTGTGGAGATTGTGGAGGACTTTGAGGCGATACCAGTGACCAGCCAGACGAGTGCCAAGAATGTGCAGGGCGTTTTCACCCAGTGGAATTTTTCCAAGAGTGCCGTGGCCAGTCCTGATGATGCTGCCAAGTGCAATGGGCACCAGGCCGTGGCGATGAAGAAGCCCAGCATGATTTCCACTGCGGCACCGCTAGAGGTCATCCCCTATGCCGTGCGGTTCACCGTCTATAACCCCACCAAGTATGACGCCAACTTCAAGTTGACCTACTCGGTGGACAGCGGCAAGACCTGGCAGGATCCCACTCGCGGCATCATCACGGTGGAGGCCAATACGATCCAGACCAACACGGTCAACCTCCCCATCTCGCACCCCATCATGTTCCGCATTAACCAGACGTCGGGCAGTGATAAAGCCAATTGCTACCTGGATGACATCAAGCTGTACTACAAGGACCGATGGGTTCCTGAGTTTGTCCAGGGTGACGTGAATGGCGACGGCGAGATCAATATTGCCGACATCAACGCCGTCCTTGACATCATCATGAACAATGATTTTGTAGAGAGGTCGCCACTCGACAGGGCCGATGTGAATCAAGACGGCGAGATCAACATTGCCGATGTGAACATGATTATCAACTTGATTGTTGAGTAATCCATGTGAAAATAAAATAAAGAGGGAACTTCTGTAAATTAAGTTTGATCTGGATGTTAATACATGAATTAAACGGGTTTATGGAAGTTCCCTCTTTTATTCTCTCTAGTATTGTGTAATTTAATCTAATATTAAAAGAGGTATGAAAAAATTATTATTCTTAGTGGCAATGGGGCTGATGTTTATCACAGCGAGTGCTGTCCCCGCCGATCCAACCCCCCAACAGGTGTCACAACCTGATGGCTCCAAGTTGACCGTGGTGCTGCACGGTGACGAGTTCTTTAATTACTTGACGACCATCGATGGCTACACAGTGGTCAAGAATGAGGCGGGCTACTACACCTATGCCCAGCTGGATGGCAACCGCCTGGTTGCCAGTGGATGCGTTGCCCGCGACGAGAAGAGCCGCAGCGCTGCCGACCGCACTGTTCTTGCCAAGTTGCCCAAGCGACTGACCAGCAACGCAATGGTCGAGAACGGCACCAAGATGCTCAAGCACCGCAACGGCTTGTTGCGTGGCGTGGGTGCTGGAGGCCACATGGACTATAGCAAGTTCCGCGGCTTGATTATCCTGATCAATTATACCGACAGGAAGTTTGAGGATTATGTGCCCAGCAATTATGAGGTGAACGATTTCTATGACCAGATGGTGAACACCCACGACTACAACGGTTACACCCTGGCCTCGGGCTACAAGGTGGATATGATGGGAAGTGTGCGTGATTATTATTACGACAACTCATTCCAGCAGTTTGATCCCTCGTTCGATATCCTGGGACCGGTGGATGTGGACTTTGCCTGCACCGATGCCCACCAGATGAGCAACTGCACCCCCATCTTCTATTCCGCCCTTGAGGCCCTTGACGGAGAGGTGGACTTCAGCCAGTATGATACTGATGGAGATGGCACGGTAGATATGGTCTTCTTCCTGGTTGCCGGTTATGGCTCGGACTATAGCAGCAACAACAGGGATTACCTGTGGCCCCACATGTATAATCTTGAGGACTCACCCGTGCTGGATGGCGTGAACTTCAGCCTGTATGCGTGCTCGACCGGAATGAACGGTGCCGAGCCCGAGTATGGCATCAACCGCACGACGATCGCCGGTATAGGCACCTTCTGCCACGAGTTCAGCCATGTGCTGGGTCTGCCCGACCTCTACGACACCGATTATGCCGGCAGCGGAGGTTCCAGCAAGCACCCCATGACCTGGTCGATCATGGCTAGTGGCTTCAAGAACAACTATGCGCGCAATCCGGCAGGCTACAGCCTGTATGAGCGCTATGCGTTGGGGTTTGCCCAGCCGGCCATGATCCAAGCCGAGGATACCATCTCGATTCCTGCGCTGGCGTCGTCTAACGTGGGTTACCGCATGAACACCGTCAATGACGGTGAGTATTTCCTGATCGAGAACCGCCAGGCCATCAAGTGGGACAAGAATATTCCCGGTCATGGTATGCTCATCTTCCGTGTGGACTCGACCAATGTCGATGTGTGGGAGAATAACCAGGTGAATGTGGACCCCAATCACATGTACTATCAGTTGCTTAGGGCCAATTTTAACGGCATGAACGACAGCGGTCGTGACCCCTTCCCTGGCACCAGCAATGTCACAGCGATTTCTAACGCCACCGAGCCCAGTTTGCGCACATGGGACGGCAAGTTGAGCCCTTATGCCTTTACCGACATCACCGAGGCCGACAGCGTGATCACCCTTGTTGTCGTGAAGGATAGTTCCAAGAGCGCCATCGAGGACTTTGAGAAAATGCCGCTGGGCACGACGCTCAACGACCAGGGTGTGGCAGGCGTGTATGCCCACTGGAACTTCACCTCAAGCGCTGTGGTGGATACCGCTGGCATGGTCGAGGGTCATGTGGTTGCCATGAGGAATGGCAGCATGATCAGCACCGCCGAGAACCTGAACAAGATCCCCAAGGTGGTTCGTTTCACCGTTTACAATCCCACCGATGTGGCCGCTGTATTCTATGTGTACTATTCCAAGAATGGCGGTTCCCGTTGGCTGGAGGCCGATTATCCCAATGCCGTCACCGTGCCGGCAGGAGGATCGGCATGGGCAACCATCACCTCCCTGCCCACCGAAATTCCCATCATGCTGCGCATCAAGCAGACGTCGGGCAGTGCGACCGATTATTGCTATCTTGATGACGTGACCCTCTATTACCAGGAGACTTGGGAGCCCGAGGAGCCTGAGTATATCCTGGGTGACTTGGATGGCAGCGGCCAGGTGAACATCGAGGACGTGACAGCACTCATCGACTGCCTGCTCAGTGGCAATACCAGTGGCATCAACCTCCTGGCTGCCGACTTGGATGGCGATGGCGAGGCCGATATTGAGGACTTGTCTGCGTTGATCGACATGCTGTTGAGTGCCAATTGACGCAAGGCGATAGCCGTCAACCGATAGGGCTAAAAGGCTCAGAATCGACGATGTCTAGATCGGGGACTCCATCGCGGGGTTCCCGATTTGATTATACCCTACCGAAATCAGTTAACTTTAAATAACATTTTTTTTATATAAAAAATTTGCAAGTTACCTGAAATCATAGTACCTTTGCATCAAAGTTGGAAATATTAATACTATTCATCCTAAATGAACATCGCGTTGTGAAACGGGGCGTTCATTTTTTTGTCGGTTTTCATGTGCTCCTATCAATTGGGTTCACCCGATAAAAGGTGGGGGCAGTGTGGTCGCAGACCACAGCAAGGCCAGC
>CAMVAP010000083.1 GCA_947165485.1 uncultured Prevotellaceae bacterium | reverse complement strand
TTCATACTATTTTTTCCTAGGGCATCTTCGTTGTGAAACGGGATGCTTTTTTGTTTTTGACCTGGAGCACAATCAACCGCCATACAAATGAATGACGGGAATCGCGAGACCCCCGTCATTTTCTGTTATGAATTGTTTGCTTTTTATTTTATCGGATCAATGCATTAATAATTGCGGGCAAAGATCACACGACGCTTGCTGGGCTTGCCGGTGTAAATGCACTTGCCTTCCTCCTCGGGTGCATCCAGGGGGATGCAGCGGATTGTGGCCTTGGTCTCTTCCTTGATTTTGTCCTCGGTTTCGCCTGTGCCATCCCAGTGTGCGAGGATGAAACCACCCTTCTCGATCTGCTCCTTGAATTCCTCCCAGGTGTCCACCTTGTAGGTCATGCGCTCACGCTGGTTCAGGGCCTTGGTGAAGATGTTCTGCTGAATTTCCTCAAGCAGGTCCTTCACGCGGTTCTCGATTCCCTCAAGCTGCTCGCTGCTCTTCTCAAGCGTGTCACGGCGCATCACCTCGACCGTGCCGGCCTCGATATCACGTGCGCCCAATACCAGTCTCACGGGAACACCCTTTAATTCATAGTCGGCAAACTTGAAGCCGGGACGCTTGTTGTCGGCGTTATCATATTTCACCGAGATGCCCATGCCGCGCAAGTTGTTGACAATGGGTTCAACGACCTTATTGATTTGTTGCAACTGGTCATCGGTCTTATAGACGGGAACAATCACTACTTGGATGGGTGCAAGGTGTGGAGGCAGCACAAGGCCGTTATCATCACTGTGGGTCATGATAAGGGCACCCATCAGGCGGGTCGATACGCCCCATGAGGTGGCCCAAACATCTTGCAGCTTATTTTCCTTGTCAATGAATTTCACATCAAACGCCTTGGCAAAATTCTGACCCAAGAAGTGACTTGTTCCTGATTGCAAGGCCTTGCCATCCTGCATCATGGCCTCGATGGTGTAGGTCTCAAGAGCACCGGCAAAGCGTTCATTGGGAGTCTTAATACCCTTGATTACAGGCACAGCCATGTACTTCTCGGCAAAATCAGCATAGACATTGAGCATCTCGATAGCCTTGGCCTCGGCTTCTTCTTTGCTGGCATGGGCGGTGTGTCCCTCTTGCCACAGGAACTCGGCAGTGCGCAAGAACATGCGCGTGCGCATTTCCCAACGGAACACGTTAGCCCACTGATTGATGAGCAAGGGCAGGTCGCGATAACTCTTGATCCAGTTGCGGTATGTGTTCCAGATAATGGTCTCACTGGTAGGGCGAATCACCAGTTCCTCCTCAAGACGTGCTGAGGGATCTACCACAACACCCTTACCATTGGGATCGTTCATCAGTCGGTAGTGGGTCACAACAGCGCATTCCTTGGCAAATCCTTCAACGTGATCGGCCTCACGACTAAGAAATGACTTGGGAATGAGCAGGGGGAAATAGGCATTCTGCACGCCTGTTGTCTTGAACATGTCATCAAGCTGACGTTGCATCTTTTCCCAGATGGCATAGCCATAAGGCTTGATAACCATACAACCACGCACAGCCGACTGCTCGGCGAGGTCGGCCTTTACTACCAGTTCATTATACCATTGAGAGTAATTGTCGGCTCTCTTAGTTAAATCTTTAAGCTCTTTTGCCATTATTATATATATTATTATGTGTTGTTATTTTTCTTTACTGATATTGATAACGCCTTTCTTGGCCTGCTGTATCATTGTGCGTTCCGGCACAAGATAAATCTCCAAGCGGCGGTTGCGCTTGCGGTTCTCTACCGAGTTGTTATCCACAATAGGGTCGGTATCACCCAGCGCATAGGGCACAACATAATCGACGCTGGCATTCTCGTCAAACCAGTCAAATATTGTGTTCACACGCTGGCGCGTGAGATTGAGCGTGTATTCCGAACTGCCGGTATTGTCGCTGTGCATGACAAGCAGCATCTTGTAAAAACCGGGATTCTTCAACATTCTCAAGAAAGGCTTGAGTTGCGCTTCGCCCACTGGCGAGAGAACAGTATCGTTGGGGTCAAACAGCTGACTTGCAGGAATGGTGATCACTATAACCTCGTCATCGCGCATGATCTCCACGTCATAGTTGGAGCGCTTGAAGGCAACAGCTATATCGTATTGGTAGTCCTGAATCTTGTCGGCTTGTTTGGCATTCTTGATTTCGGGTGTAGCCAGGTTTTCATCAAGCGACAACTCATAGATGTCCACTTCATGTTCCCTTGCCATCGAGGGTAACGGTAATGCCAACATGCACATTACCGCGATCATTACCATGAGAATAGAATATACTCGTCGTTCCATGTTCAGTTCTATGATTGGTTCAAGTCAAGGATTCCTTGCGGCAGGTCCATGACCATCACCTTGGTGTCCAGGTCAAATTCCACAATCAGGTCATCGTTGGCCGGAACCATGAGTTCCTCGCCATCGTGTTCTACAATGAAGATAGCATTTTCGGTCTGCTCATCCACATCGGTGATCTCCCCCACCCGTGTGCCGTCATTATCCTGCAATTCAAAGCCGATAAAGAAGTCCAGTGGGTAGCCGTCGGCATCAGCATCTTCTGATTCTTGTCGGTATTCACGCTTGAGGGCATAGATGTCGCGGTTCACCAGCATGGCCGCTTCTTTCTCGCTAGCGATGCCGTCGATGGTGAGCAGGACAGTCTCTTGTGACTTGGGGCGGCATGAGATGACATAGAATGGCACATAGATGCCGTCCATGTCGCTCACCAGGCAGGACAACCCCTTCAACACCTCAACATCGACGTCGATTGTTGCCGAGATTTCCCCCGCAACTCCATGAGCCTTGTTGTAGCGCCCTATCTCTATGAGTTCTTCTCGCGTGATCATTTATTCAGTTGTCAGTTCTCAGTTTTCAGTTGGCTACTGGCTTCCGCCTCACAACTGATAACTGAAAAACTAATTTATTCTTTTATTTCTTTTTCTTTTTTTTGCCAGCAGATTGTGCCACGGGTTTCACAATCTGGTACTCATGCAGATGATGGGTAGAGGGGTCGAGACGTATCACGCCATGACTGTAGTAGGCCAGGTCCTTAAAGATCTTGGCATCATCAACGTCCTCGTTATTGATCTGGAAAATCAGTTTCTTCATGTGGTTGGCCAGCAACATGACCAGAGCGTCACGCTCCTCGCCCTCGGGATATTCAGCGGCCCGCTCAATCATTCGCTCAATATTCTTGCCATAGTGGCGGTACTTGATGGGCTCCAGCTGGTAAGGGATTGGAGTGGGCTTGGTGTCCAGATTCTCTTCCCTGATGATGTCATCAAAGGGGAAATCCACGTCAAGTTGAAAACCGCTCATGATCATGAGGTGATCCCACAATTTGTGCTGGTAATCGGTCTCGGTGCGTAGTTGCGGAAACATGTTGGCCATGTTCTGTACTATCGTGTAGGCACATCGGGTGCGTTCATTGCGGTCCTCTATTGTCAGGCAATGATCCACCATCTGCTGGATGTTGCGGCCATACTCGGGCAACACCAGTTTCTTGAGAAGTGAGTTATATGTCAACATATTGTTTGCAAAAATAATACAATTATTTGAATCGCAAAAATCCGTTTGCCCAATCGTGGGCGCAACCATTAAAGATTGAGAATAGGATTTTTGGGCTTAGTTGCTTGAAAATCTTTCAGATAGAGCGGTGTGCTATAAGCCACATCGATAAAGTCGTGCTCACGGAAAGATTTCTCGGCCAGCGCCATCATGTCGAGAGCCACCGGCTTGATCCCTGCCACATGGAGCGCCCGCTCATGGCTGATCACCTCATGAGCTTTATCGCTACCGTTTCCCATCATCACCAGCGTGTATCCTTGATGGAGAAGGTCGCCAAAGGATTGCTCATTTAGAATCATTGCCTGGGGTTCTACCACGGCCTTGAGATCGGGTTGATAGACTGCTGTATAAACTTCCATGCGGCGGGCATCAATCATGGGAACATACAACAGTTTCTCGTCATCGATAAAGTGATGAAACATGGTGCTCACGGTGAGCAGTTTCAATGTATTTACACCGATAAGAGGCACTTGCAGCCCAAAGGCCAACCCCTTAGCTTCGCTCAGTCCAATGCGCAGGCCAGTATATGACCCCGGTCCGATGCTCACCGCGACCGCATCCAGCTTTATTTCTCGCGAGCGGGCATAATCAAGCATTTCTTTCACATACTGGCTCAACAGCGTGGCATGGGTCTGACCATCATAATTTTCCCTGTGGTCAAGCACCCCACCCTCGCTTGTCAATGCCACCGAGCAAACCTCGGTAGATGTCTCTATATTCAGGATTGTAGCCATTACTCTTTATAAAAAAAACGTGCAAAATTACTAAAAATGCGCTAACCAAGAAAACTTCTTGATTAGTTTCCTTATTGAGGGGTGCCTGGAGATCACTTTTGGTCAGATAGCATCAATCAATGCATCCACATCGCTGGGAAGGGTTGCCCAGCTGGTTACAAAGCGGCAATTCATGAGGTTGCCCACAGGATACCATTCCTCAAAAACAAAGTCACGTTTCAATCGCTCAATCGTTTCCTTGTCCAGGAGCACAAACTGCTGATTGGTGGGAGAATCACTGTACATCTTGTAGCCCTTGGCCACAAATGCCTCCCGCAGCCTCATGGCTTGTTCCACAGCATGAGCCGCCAACTTGAAGTAGAGCCCATCCTGCATCAAGGTGTCAAATTGTATGCCCAGCAGCCGCCCCTTGGCCAGTAATGCCCCATGTTGCTTGACGATCGTAAAGAAATGAGCGGGTGCAGGGGCATTGGGGTTGGGAAATATCACGGCCTCGCCACACAGGGCTCCACACTTGGTTCCACCAATGTAGAACACGTCACATAGGTCGGCCAGTTGCGGCAGGGTCACATCACTACCCGTCGCCATGAGGCCGTAACCCAAGCGTGCTCCATCGATAAACAAGGGGATATTATACTGCTGGCAAATATCGCTGATAGCCTTCAACTCAGCCAGCGAGTAGATCGTACCCATCTCGGTGGCAAAGGTGATATACACCATGCCGGGGAACACCATGTGATCATAGGTGGGGTCCGCATAGAAGTCATGAAGCCATTGCGACAACTCCTGAGCATCCATCTTGCCATCGTGTGACGGCAGTGTCAACACCTTGTGGCCACTTGACTCGATAGCGCCCGACTCGTGGACATTGATATGGCCGGTCTCGACCGACAACACGCCCTGATAGGACTGCAACATAGCATCAATAACGGTAGCATTGGTCTGGGTGCCTCCCACGAGGAAAAACACGTCGGCATCGGGCTTGGCACACGCCTCGCGTATTTTATTCCTGGCTGCTGCGCAGTAGTCATCCAGTCCATACCCGGTCGCCTTCTCGTCGTTGGTTGCCATCAGCCTCTGGAGTATGGCTTCATGACAGCCGTTGTTATAATCGCTTTCAAATGAAATCATTGCTTTTTTAGTTTTCTGTTTTCAGCTGTTAGTTTTCAGTTTCTTCTGTTTTCAGCAGGCATCCGCCCTTCCACTGACTGACAACTAACAACGCTATAATTATTTCTGGCGCAAAGATAATTCAAAAAACAGAAAAAAGCAGTATTTTTGCATCATGAAAGAGAAGAAGCCGATTATCTACCAGCTGATGCCCCGCTGGTTCACCAATTGCAATGCCAGTAACACCCCCAATGGGACGATAGCCCAAAACGGTTGCGGCAAGTTCAATGAGATCGATGACAAGAAGCTGAGATCCATCAAGTCGTTGGGCGCAACCCACGTGTGGTACACGGGAATCATCGAGCACGCCACTGTCACCGACTATTCTTCCTGCGGCATCACACCCTGCAACCCTCACGTGGTCAAGGGCAAAGCTGGGTCGCCCTACGCCATTCGCGACTATTATGATGTGTGCCCCGACCTGGCTTGCGATGTCTCTCACCGCATGTCGGAGTTTGAAGCGCTCATCAATCGCACCCACCAGGTCGGCCTCAAGGCCATCATCGACTTTGTGCCCAACCATGTGGCCCGCCAGTACAAGAGCGATGTCAAGCCCACAGGAGTTCAAGACCTGGGCCAGAACGATGATCCCACTAAGTTTTTTGACCCGATGAATAATTTCTATTATATCACCGGTCAGGAATTTGCCCCAGTTGGCGTCGATTTGGGTAATGGTGATACAGCCTACCGTGAGTTTCCCGCCCGTGCCACTGGCAATGACTGTTACACGGCCTCACCTGGTCGCAATGACTGGTATGAGACCGTCAAACTCAATTACGGCATCGATCCGTGGAATGGCAGCACCCACTTCAACCCCGTGCCGCCCACCTGGCACCAGATGCTCGATATCCTCAAGTTTTGGGCTAGCAAGGGCGTGGACGGTTTTCGCTGCGACATGGCCCACATGGTGCCTGTCGCATTCTGGCACTTGGCCATCGCTCAAGTCAAGGCCATCCACCCCCATGTCATTTTCATCGCCGAGATTTATGATGTCTCTCTCTATCACCGTTATATATACGAGGGCGGCTTTGACTACCTGTATGACAAGGTCAACCTCTACGATACCCTGCGGGCTATCTTGTGTGACGGCGTTCCCGCCAGTAGCCTCACACGTTGCTGGCAGGCGGTAGAGGGCATCGGCAGTCACATGCTCAACTTCCTGGAGAACCACGATGAGCAGCGTGTGGCATCAAGCCAGTTCTGCGGTGACGCCCACAGGGCAATACCCGCTCTGGTGGTCAGTGCCACGATCGCGGCAGGGCCATTCATGCTCTATGCTGGGCAAGAGTTGGGCGAGACCGCTTCGCTGGCCGAGGGCTACAGCGGCCATGACGGGCGCACCTCCATCTTTGACTATTGCAGTGTTCCCTCGCTGGTGCGCTGGCACCAGCACAGGCCCACCCCTGATGAGCGCCACCTGCGTGCCCTGTACCGCAGCTTGCTCACCCTGTGCAACCGCGAGCAAGCCCTGGCCTGCGGCCAGTTCTTTGACCTGATGTACGTCAACCAGGACACACTTGACCCCAGCCGCCAGTATGCCTACCTGCGCCACTGTCCAGGCCAGATGATTCTTGTGGTGGCCCACTTCGATCCATACCATAGTGTCGATAGCGCCATCCGCATCCCGGCTCACGCCCTTGACTGTGCCAGGATGACAAGAGGTAAACATGTCGCCAGGGATCTGATGTCGGGCAACGAGATAGAGGTGGAATTACAGGACGACACGCTATTCCCTGTGCACATTCAGGCCAATTCATTTGTGATGTGGCTGTTTAGTTGTTAGTTTTCAGTTGGTAGTTGGCAGGATTGACTGGAGACCTAATGATTAAAATAAACTAAAGCCTAAAAAAATGGCGTCACTGTAGTGGTTGTACCGCACAAAATGCTTAATTTTGCATCATCTATCACTAACATAAAACTTCTAACTCCTAACTCAAGTTGTTAGTTGGCAATTGCTGGTTGTGGGGCGGATTTCTGCTGACGACTGAAAATGGCCAACTGAAAACTGAAAAACAAAGAACAACAATGGCACAAATGAAAGTTTTCTCGGGCACCAACTCTCGTTACGTTGCCCTCAAGATTGCTAAACAACTGGGTGTTGAACTGGGCAAACTGAACATCTCGCACTTTGCCGACGGTGAGTTTGAGGTGTGCTATGAGGAACCCGTGCGCGGGGCAGAGGTCTATCTGGTGCAATCCACCTTCAAGGCCAGCGAGAACCTGATGGAACTCCTGCTCATGATTGATGCCGCCAAGCGCGCCTCGGCACAGTCGGTCATTGCCGTCATCCCTTACTTCGGGTGGGCACGTCAGGACCGCAAGGACAAGCCCCGCGTGTCGATCGCTGCCAAGCTGGTGGCCAACCTGCTCATCGCAGCGGGCATCGACCGCCTCATCACCATGGACCTGCACGCCGACCAGATACAGGGCTTCTTTGACGTCCCCGTCGATCACCTGTATGCCTCTACCATGTTCGTCCCCGACATTGCCAGCCTGCAACTCAAGGACATGGTTATAGCCTCGCCCGACGTGGGCGGTGCCAAGCGTGCCAACTCCTATGCAAAATACTTCAACGCCCCTCTCGTGTTGTGCCACAAGCATCGCCAGCAGGCCAATGTTGTCGAGTCCATGACCATCATCGGCGACGTCAAGGACAAGGACGTTATCCTCATCGACGATATGGTGGATACCGCTGGAACCATCTGCAAGGCCGCCTCGCTCATGAAGGAGAACGGCGCACGCAGCGTGCGGGCCTATATCTCCCACGCTGTCATGAGCGACCCCGCGAGTCAGCGCGTCATGGATAGCGGGCTTGACGAACTGGTCATCAGCGACAGCATCCCCTTTGATACCGACCGTTGCCCCAAGGTGCGAGTCTTGAGCGTTGACAAGCTCTTTGCACACACCATCAAGCACGTCAACAGCAAGCAGTCCATCAGCGAGGTGTTCTTGTTTAAATGACATTTTTGACGCCACCGCATCATTATTCAACCATCAACGGGTTGGGGGACACGCACACCCTCAACCCTTTTTTTATCATCAGGGCAAAAAAGGCTAGGGAAACCAGTCATGACCATGAAGAAGTTTTTTTCAATGAATTTTCCTTGTTTTTTACAATAGGATGCATTAATTTTGCTGCAAGTATAATTCATCCACATTTTTTAATCACTTTTAAACATTTACTTTTATGATGAGAAAGCTACTATTATTCGCAACGATGTTGGGTTTCTCGTTGAGTGCAGCGGCTCAGGTGTTCAGTGTGGCCTCGATAGAGAAGGTCAGCC
>CAMVAP010000082.1 GCA_947165485.1 uncultured Prevotellaceae bacterium | reverse complement strand
TTACCTCAATTCAAGGCCGCTGGCCTTGCTGTGGTCTTTCGACCACACTGCCCCCCACCTTTTATCGGGTCTCTTTATCGGCGGGACGAGAAAGAGTAGGGGACATCATGGCTGGTAGTCCCGCGACCATAGTGTGGATGATCACCCATGATGAAGTGAATGCGGCAACCTGCGGTCAATGCGTTATGCTCGATGTAATTGTGGTCGTATGGCTGGCCGTTGATGGTCATCGATTGGATGTAGCAGCCCTCGCCCTCACGCGTGATGATGACTTGCTTGCCGTTCTCTAGCTTGAGCGTGATCTTGTCCAGATAGGGCGAGCCCAGCACATACTCGTTGCTCCCGGGGCACACGGGATAGAATCCCATGGCCGAGAATACATACCACGCCGAGGTCTGCCCGTTGTCCTCGTCTCCACAATAGCCGTCGGGCGTGGCGCTATAGAGGCGGTTCATCACCTGAGTGACCCAGTACTGGGCTTTCCACGGTTGACCGGCGTAGTTATACAGGTAGATCATGTGCTGGATGGGCTGGTTGCCGTGGGCATAGTTGCCCATATTCATGATCTGCATCTCGCGTATCTCGTGGATGGTGAAGCCATAGTAGCTGTCGTCAAACACTGGCGGCACGTCAAACACCGAGTCGAGCATCTGGCAGAACATCTGTTTGCCTCCCATCAGGTTGATCAACCCCTGCGGGTCATGAAACACGCTCCACGTGTAGTGCCAGCTATTGCCCTCGGTAAAGGCATCACCCCACTTCAGGGGACTGAATGGGGTCTGGAATGACCCATCGCTCAACCTGCCGCGCATCAACTTGGTCTCGGCATCAAACACATGACGGTAGTTCATGGCCCGCTCCTTGAACACGGCTATCTCGCTCTCAGGTTTGCCCAGGGCCTTGCCCAGGCGGTAGATGCACCAGTCATCGTAGGCATACTCCAGCGTGCGGGCCACATTCTCGTTGATTTTCACGTCACATGGGATATACCCCAGGCGGTTGTAGTACTCGTGTCCCAATCGCCCCGTGGATTTCACTTGGGGGTGGACGGCGGTAGTGCCATGCACGACAGCCTCCCACAGGGTCTCGATGTCATAGCCGCGCAGGCCCTTCAGGTAGGCATCGGCGACAATCGAGGCGCTGTTATTGCCCACCATGCAGTCGCGATGTCCTGGACTGGCCCACTCGGGTAGGAAACCGCTCTCCTTGTAGGCGTTCACCAGCCCTTCCTGCATCCATGCGCCCATCGTAGGGTACACGAGGTCAACCAGCGGGAACAGACTGCGGAACGTGTCCCAGAAGCCCGTGTCTGTAAACATCCGCCCCGGCAGCACCTGGCCGTTGTAGGGACTGTAGTGGACGGGATTGCCATTGGCGTCAATTTCATAGAAACTGCGGGGAAACAGCACCGAGCGGTACAGGCACGAGTAGAAGGTGCGCAGGTGGTCGATGTCGCTATCCTCAACCTCAATGCGCCCCAGCACGTCGTTCCAGCGCTGGCGCCCTTTTTCCTTGATGGTCTCCAAGTTATTATTTCCTAGTTCCCTCAGGTTGAGCAGTGGTTGGTCAAGGTTGATAAATGATGAGGCTACGCGGGCATTGATCTGCTCGCCGCGTTGAGTCTTGAACGTCACGATGGCTCCGGCATGGTTGCATCCGATGCCCTTTTTGCCCTCATGTATGATGCTGTCCTCAACGACTCGATAAGATGAGAACGGTTTGTCAAACATGATGATAAAGAAGTTCTTGAACCCTTCGGGAACACCGCCACTGTTGCGGGTCGAGTACCCCCACACGGCCTGTTGCTCTGGGTCTATTCTCACGACCGACCATTGGTCAAAGGCATCGATCACGACGTTGGCCTGGTCAGTCTCGGGAAAGGTAAACCGCAGGATAGCGGCGCGCTCGGTAGGGGCGACCTCGGCTGTCACGTCATAGTCGGCTAGATAGACCTTATAATAATAAGGTGTGGCCTCCTCGGCCTTGTGCGAGAACCAGCTGGCACGCCGCTCCTCGTCCCACACGGGTTCGCCCACCGTGGGCATCAACGAGAACACGCCATAGTCATTGATCCACGGGCTGGGCTGATGCGTCTGCTTGAAGCCGCGTATCTTGTTGGCCGTGTAGGTGTATTGCCACCCGTCTCCGTTCTTGCCCGTCTGCGGTACCCAGCAGTTCATGCCCCACGGCATGGCGATGGCAGGGTAGGTATTACCCGTCGATAGCTGGAAACTGGACTGCGTCCCCACCAGCGGGTTCACATAATCTACTGGCTCCATGTCACGGCTGCTTAGGCTCTGCCAAGTCAGCAAGGATGCAATGATGATAATGATAACTCTGTTCATGACTGTTGATTATGGTCTGTTTTTCTTGCTGGTGCCCCACTTGCTGGGCTTCGGCCCCATGGTGAGGGTAAGGGTGCCGCCCTGGACGATGTCGCCGTAGTGGATATAACTCTTGTCATAGCGCTTGCCGTTAAGCGTGGCGCTCTGGATGTAGATATTCTCGTCGCTGTTGTTCACGGCCTTGATGGTGAACGTCTTGCCATCACCCACGTTGATGCTGGTCTCGTCGAACAGCGGCGAACCGATGATGTACTTGCCACCAGCGGGCTCGACCTGATACAAGCCCATCGCCGAAAGGACATACCAGGCCGACATCTGACCCACATCCTCGTTGCCGCTCAGGCCATCCACGCCGTTGCGGTACTGCTCACGCAACACCCGGCGGATATGCGGGGCGGCTTTCCACGGTTGCCCCACATAGTTATACATGTAGATGATGTGGTGGCTGGGCTCGTTGCCGTGGGCATACTGACCGATGAGGCCGCTCACGTCGGGCGAGGCCTCGTCGCCCAGGTCTCCCTCAACGATGAATAGCGAGTCGAGTTTCTGGATAAAGGCTTTCTCGCCACCGAACAGCTTGACCAGCCCGTGCACGTCGTGTGGCACGAGCCAAGTGTATTGCCAGGCGTTGCCCTCACAGTAGTCGTCGTTGCGGTGCTTGGTCGATAACGGGTCAAACTCGCTGTTGTCGCGGAAGTTGCCTTTCGAGTCCTTGCCGCGCATGAACTTCAACTGCTTGTCGAAATAATGCTCGTAGGACTTGCTGCGGTTCTGGAAGTAATTGTAGTTCTCCTCATCGCCCACGAGGTTGGCCACACGGGCAATGCACCAGTCGGCCAGGGCATATTCCAACCCTCGGGCCACGGTCTCTTTCTCGGGTTCCAGATCCCAGGGGATGTAGCCATATTGTTTCAACAATCCCATCGAGCGCTCGTCGCGCATCGCACTGGCAACCATCGCCTTGAGTGCCTTGTCCCTGTCCACGTCAAATCCCTTGAGCACCAGGTCGGCCAGCACGGGAACACCTGGATTGCCCACCATGCAGTCGGTCTCGTTGCCCATCAGGTGCCACACGGGCAGCTTGCCCTGCTGCTCAGCGATGTGCAAGAACGTTTGGGCGATGTCCTGCTGCATGTCGCGGTGGATGAGTGTCATGAGCGGGTGGGCGGCGCGATAGGTGTCCCACAGCGACAGGGTGGTGTAGTTGGTGAAGTCACCGTGGTGCACCTGCCCGTCGGCACCGCGGTACTGCCCGTTCACGTCATTGAAGACCGACGGGGCCACCATCGTGTGGTACATTGCTGTGTAGAACACCTTGCGGTCATCCTCGTTATCGGTGTCGATATGAATTTTCTCCAGTTCATCGTTCCATGTACGAGCTGCATTGGCAGCCACAGCACTGAACAACCAGTCGGGGTTCTCGGCTTCAAGGTTCTCGATGGCATTCTCGATGCTCACTGCCGACAGGCCCACCTTAACTACAAGCGGAGTGACGGGATAGATGTTGGGAGCCGAGATGATGCCCGTGGTGTCGCCATTCAGCTTTTCTAATGTTACTTCTTGCAGGAAATCCATGACAAAGAAGACCTTTTGATCTCGTGCCCAACCGAGTGAATGGCGGTACCCTGCAATGCGATGAGGTGAGCGTTGCTCCATCATCACTTGTTTGGGTGAGTCCCATCCGATGCCTTGACCCAGGTCGAGCCGCAGCAGCATGGTGTCCTGATCGCCTGTGAACACATAGCGGTGCATCCCCGTGCGCTGGGTTGCGGTGAGTTCCACATTAACGTATGGCCTGCCGTTTTCCCGCAGCGTAATGGAATAATAGCCGGGTTTTACCGTCTCGTCGTCATGGCTGAATACCACATGGCTCTGGTCACGGCTGGTCACAGGCAGCAACGCGATGTCGCCCAGGTCTCCGATGCCCGTGCCGCTCAGGTGCTGGTGCCCAAAGCCGATGAGCACCGAGTCGCTGTCATGGTAGCCTGAGCACCAGTCCCAGCCACGCGTGGGCTCGGTGGGACCCAGCTGCACGTAGCCAAAGGGCACATTGGCCCCCAGGAACACATGTCCATGTCCGCCGGTGCCGATGCGCGGATTCACCCATTTACTATTGATGCCATGACGATTTACTGGTCTCGACATGCCGCATTGCGCGCCGGCAGTGATGCACAGGTTCCCCACGAGCATTATCAGTATAAAGATGATTCTTTTCATAGTGTTGCAGATATTTTATTGCTTCAAAGCTAGGTATATTTTTTGGAACAGGCAACCGTTTTTGATTGTTTTTAGAGAAAACAATCATTTTTACTTCATTCTCATCCTTTATAATTGAAGAAAAAGGGTGTTGAGAGAAGATTTTGTATGCCTAAACCACTATTTGTTACCAAATATTCATTAAATTTGCAGGTTGAAACATCTGGAAAACCAATTTAACTATAATACATTAACAGTACAAACAATTATGAAATTCTTCAAGTTAACAGCAATGTCGGTTGCGGTGTTGGCTCTGTTGAGCTCCTCGACCTGCTCCAAGCAGGAGGCTGAGGCTCCTGGCCAAGCGCCCGCTACCGAGAAAACTTCCGGTAAAATGGAAAAGAAAGAGTTCACTCCCGAATTCCTCAACCAGCTGGGCCGCGTGGGTGGTCCGCAGGTGTCTCCCGACGGCAAGAAAATCCTCTATGGCGTGACCTATTATGACATCACGACCAACAAGGGCAACTGCGACCTGTGGGTAATGGATGTTGATGGCAAGAACGCCCGTCAGATCACCAACACCCCTAACAGCGAGAGCAACTATGTGTGGATCGACGGCGGCAAGAAGATCGCTTTCATCTACAAGGATGAGGGCGAGGGTAAGACCCCTCAACTGTGGACCATGAACGCCGATGGCGGTGGCCGCAACTGCGTGAGCGATATCCAGGACGGTATCGAAGGCTTCATCTTCTCGCCCGACGAGAAGCGCGTTGTCATGATCAGCCAGGTCAAGTATGGACAGACGGTTCAGGATGTTTATCCCGATCTTGACAAGACCACGGGCAAGCTGTATGACGACATGATGTACAAGCACTGGGACGAGTGGGTAACCACCGTGCCTCACCCCTTTGTGGCCGACTACGACGGCAGCAAGGCGGGCAACGTGAAGGACGTTCTTGAGGGTGAGCCCTACGAGTCGCCCATGAAGCCGTGGGGTGGCATCGAGTCGCTGGCTTGGACCCCCGACAGTAAGTCGCTGGTCTATGTTTGCCGCAAGAAGACGGGTAAGGACTATGCCTTCTCGACCAATAGCGACCTCTATCGCTACAATCTGGAGACTGGCAAGACAGAGAATCTCACTCAGGGCATGATGGGCTATGACACTTATCCCATCATCAACAGCAAGGGCGAGATGGCTTGGTTATCGATGGAGCACGATGGATATGAGGCCGACAAGAACCGCATCTTCTTCATGGATGCCGCTGGTAACAAGAAAGACCTGACCGCCAATTGGGATTATAGTGTTGATGCCATCGCTTGGTCGCCCGATGAGAAGGCCATCTACTTCATCTGCCCGTTCCAGGGTGTGCAGCCCATCTTCCGCATGGATGTCGCCACCCAGCGTGTCGATACCATCGCCATGGGTGTGTGTGACTACGACGGTCTGGCATTTGCCGAGGGCGGCAAGGTCATCACCTGCCAGCACAGCTATCAGACACCTAACGAGGTTTACAGCATCGAGCCCGGCAAGGAGCCTGTTCAACTCACTCATGTCAATGACGAAATGCTCGCTCAGGTCGATCCCATCGGCATCGAGAAGCGCATGGTGCCCACCACCGATGGCAAGCTGATGACCACTTGGGTTTGCTATCCCCCCAACTTCGACCCCAGCAAGAAGTATCCCGCTATCCTCTTCTGCGAGGGTGGTCCCCAGTCACCGGTAAGCCAGTTCTGGAGCTACCGCTGGAACATGCGCATCATGGCCAGCAACGGATATATCGTGATTCTGCCCAACCGCCGCGGCCTGCCGGGCTTCGGTACCGAGTGGAATGCACAGATCAGTGGCGACTATGGTGGCCAGAACATGCGTGACTACCTCGCTGCTGTCGATTACATGAAGAAGGAGCCTTACATCGATGGTGACCACATCGGTGCCGTGGGTGCTAGCTACGGTGGCTATTCGGTCTATTTCCTCGCTGGTAACCACAACAAGCGATTTGCCTGCTTCCTGGCTCATGCTGGTATCTTCAACCTTGAGGCACAGTACCTTGAGACCGAGGAGATGTGGTTTGTACAGTGGGATCTGGGTGGCGCATTCTGGGATAAGAACAACGCTACCGCTCAGCGTTCTTACACCCAAGCCAATCCCAAGAACTACGTTCAGAATTGGGACACCCCCATCATGTGCACCGCTGGCGAACTCGATTACCGCATCGTCTTTACCCAGGCTTGCCAGGCATTCAATGCCGCTAAGATCAAGGGCCTGCCTGCTCGCTTGCTGCTCTTCCCCGACGAGAACCACTGGATTCTCAAGCCCCAGAACAGCATCCTGTGGCAGCGTGAGTTCTTCCGCTGGCTCGACACGTGGCTCAAGCCCGGCAGCGAGGCTGCCCGTCAGTACAAGGCCGAGCAGGACAGCATCGCCGCTGCCAAGGCTGCCGCAGCTCCCGCTACCCCTGTTGTAGAGGAAAAGAAGAACTAATCACAGTTCCCGATAATATGTAACCAGAGAGGGAGGACCGCCATAAGTCCTCCCTCTCTGGTTATCTCCGTTACATCCGTCACTTCCGTTCACACCGTCAGCCCCACGATAGAGAACACATCGGTGCGCCAGTCACTGCCATTGGCAGGATTCAGCGTCTTGATGCCCAAGGCTGCTGCGGCCTCACAGTTGCGGGCACTATCGTCAATAAACAGGATGTTATCGGGACTGGTGCGTTCCCCATCAATCATGGCCTTGAAGATCTCGGCCGATGGTTTCATCATGCGCATCTCGTAGCTCAAGTACAGGCGGTCAAAGTAGTAATCCAGTCCATGACCGTTACCGTCAAACTTGTTGCTGCGTGCCCACCGCATCATGAAGGGGTTGGTATTGGACAACAAGGCCACCGGGTAACCCTCATGGCGCAACCTCAACAAGGCGTCAAAGTTGCGCTGGTACAGCTCGGCGGCATAGCCCGTCCACGCATATTCCAATTCCTCCATCGTCAATTGCTTGCCAGCTACACGGCTCAACTCATCACGATACTGCTCGGCTGTGAGTTTGCCGGCCTCCAGGTCACCGAAGATGCCTTTCTGGGCATAATCATCCAGAAAACGCTCAACACTTGCGACCCCAATCTCCTTAAAACGCTTGATGGCAATCGACTTGTCAAGACGGAACACAACGCCTCCCAGGTCAAACACCACGTGCATCTTCTCACTCTTCTCTTTACCCATGACAATAATAATCTATTTAAGTTTGGGTAACGATATAGCAGTTGACCCTGTGTTGAAACGTCTCTGCATCAAACCGTGCTAACGCACGGGAAATTAAAAGAAAATTAAATTTTAAAATTAATTTGTTTAATTTCCCGCCCGATAGGGCGGTTAATACCATCGATGGGCCAACTGCTATATCATTGCCTAAGTTTTGCAAGTAAATAACTTGCTCATCGATTGAAATTAGGTGCAAAGGTAGGCCGTTTCTTGAAATAATACTGCATTTTAACCTGATAAAACAGACTGTAACACTTGCTGAATGGGAAGATAATGTGTAAATTTGCAATCTAAATTCTGACTTTAGTTTCTATTTAATATTTTTTTACTATTATGAAGAAGAGAACCATGTTATTGCTTGCTGTGGCAATGGCCATGCTGTTGCCATCACAGGTGAAGGCTCAAGATTCTCCCGGGCAGTCGGTGGATTTGACCACTAGAACCGCCAGAGCCGCACAGGAAGACGGCTTGAGAAAAATAAAGAATCAGCCCTCGTGGGGACTTGACGTCAAGGCTGCGCGCAACCATGCCGCGGCAGTGCAAACGGCGACCGCCGACATGAAGCGGGATGCCGTAATAAAAGCTAAGGCTCAATCGGCCATGGCTGTGTCCAAGGTGAAGGACAAGAAAGAGACCGCCATCAAGAGGCTGGCTCATCATCCCGCCGTGAGCCCCAGCCTCCAGCGGATGAAAGCTCCTCGCCGCGCTGGTGAAGTGTGTGACGACTATGGGGTGATCATCAAGCCTGCCGATGGACTGCGCAAGGTTTATAACCGTTCAGGGCAAGCGCTGAACTATGACCCTGATGGTGATTCATGGCTTCTCACCGAGCAGAGTGGACAGGTCGATGTGGTGTTGTGTGATAATGGTGATGTGTATATCAAGGACATCATCTCTACCTATCGTAACAGTGCTTGGGTGAAGGGCACGTACAGCGGTAACACGATCACCATCCCGACGGGACAGCTGCTTAACTATGAGGCAACTTATGGAGTGCCTTATGCCGTCTATTGGGGCAAGAAGGATGGCCGTGACTACTTCAGGAACGATGAGCGCACGGCAATCACCTTCA
>CAMVAP010000081.1 GCA_947165485.1 uncultured Prevotellaceae bacterium | reverse complement strand
GTCAATAGCATCCCGCCCCGCTTGGCGATAGCGATGGCATCGTTGCGGTGAGCGGGCAGCAATATCAATACCATAGGCCAGGCCGCTCACCACCACGAGGTCGGGCAGGCGCTGGGCCAGTTCTCCTATCATCGTGTCGCACCAGCGCGTGCCATATTGCGTGGCGTGGCGGGTGCCCACGATGCTGATGACATGCCCGCTCTCCAGATTGCACTGGCCCAGGGTGTAGATCATCGCCGGGGCATCGGGCGCTTCGAGCAAGCGGTGGGGATAGGCACCATCGGTAAAATAGGTGGCACCGATGCCATGCTCTCGCACAAAGGCCTCTTCCCGCACAGCACGGCCCAAGCAGTCGCGGCGGTAGTCGTCGCTATAGATCTTGCTGCGTCCACGGGTAAGGCTGCGCAGTTCCTTCTCCCGCATCGCAAAGAAGCGCTCCTCGCTGCCCACAACGTCGAGCAGCTTGCGCGCCAGATCAACGCCCATGCCCTGCAAGCTGGCAAAGGCAATGCGATAGGCTAGCGGAGTATAGGGGCTACTGCTCATGACTCTTCCAGATAATGGCTGATGCGGGCGGCCAAATCGTCACCACGGTTGATGCGCCCATCCTTTTCCATGCACACGATGGTGACCACGGCGCTCACCACTGGTGTCTCATCCTCTTTCTTGAAGATGTCCTGATAGAAGATGAAACGCGCTCCCTTGCGCTCGATCCACAAGCGACTCAGCATCACATCACCCGTGCGCAACGGCGTGTGGTAGTCAATCTCCATGCGGCGCACGACGGGAATCAGACCGTCGCTCGTCAGGCTGCCAAAGGGGATTCCCTCCTGCTTGACAAAGGCGTGCCGCGTGTGCTCCAGATAATGCAGGTAGATGGCATTGTTGACGATGCCCTCGCTGTCGAGTTCATAGTCTCGCACCGCTATTTCCAGCGAGAAGATGTATTGGTCTTGCTTCATTGTCCATCATTTTAGTTGTGACCACAAAGGTAGTGAAAAAGAATCAAATCACGGCACGGGGCGACGGCCTTTTATCATGACGAAGCCTGCCCGCGGGCTGAATCATCAGCGGGCGGGCAGGCGATATATCTTGGGTGGGCCTAGCGATAGATTACTTCAGCCAGTCCTGTACCTTGTCGTTGGGGACCATGCGCTCCTCAAACACGTAAGCGCCAGTCTTCTCGGAGCGGACCATCTTGATCACCTTGCTCCATGAGCGTCCTTCACCAGTTTGAAGGGTTGCAACTACTTTCTTTGCCATACTGTTATATAGTCGTTTAAAGGGTTGTTATTACTTGATTTCCTTATGAACGGTCATGCGTTTCAGATAAGGGTTGTATTTCTTGAGCTCCAAACGCTCGGTGGTGTTCTTGCGGTTCTTGGTCGTGATGTAACGGCTGATGCCGGGAACGCCAGTGCCCTTCTGCTCGGTGCACTCGAGGATGACTTGCACGCGATCGCCTTTTGCTTTCTTTGCCATAATACTGTTACTCCTTTTTTACTTGTTGATAACCTGGATTTCGGTGAGGTGACCCTCCTCGGCAGCCTTCTTGAGCGCTGCGTCGAGACCCATCTTGTTAATGTTGCGCAAGCCTGATGCCGATACGGTCAAGCGAATCCACTGTCCCTGCTCGGGCCAGAAGAACTTGCGGTTGAAGACGTTAACGTTGAATTTGCGTTTCGTCCTGCGCTTGGAGTGCGATACGTTGTTGCCCGTAATCGCCTTCTTTCCGGTGATTTGACAAACTTTTGACATAGTTTCTAATTCTTGTTTAGTTATTTTGTTTTACATTCTTGTCTCAATCGTCTCGCGAGCTACATGCCTGCCTGTACACACAAAAACACAGGCGCAGCACAATATACGGGTGTGGACATCCCAACGTGGAGAGGGCGCTCATCCCCACCGGTGTGAGAAGCCCACCGGCATCAGGGGGTTGAACAACTATCGGGTGTCTCGCTCGTTTTAATATCGTCCTACGCTTGACTGCCAGGCACTTAGCATCATAGCCTTGACATCGAAGTTTCAACGATCAAGTGTCACACTCTTGACTTGACTAACGCATGAGCATCATCGCCAGCAAGACATGTGCCGCGAAATCGGCTGCAAAGTTAGTACCATTTTTTGAACTACACAACACATTCACAACACTTTTTGCCTTTTTTTTACTCTTCACCCTCATTTTGAGATATACATGGTAATCAGGAATAGATGGCAATCAACTACTCGTGCCATCACGGCTCCACCGACGACATTAATAAACTGCACCCCATAGCTAATGAGATGCAGTCTATTATACGATCCAACGTCAATCAATTGGTGCCGAGCAGCTTATCAACGAGGCTTATCACATCAGATATATTTACTACCCCGTCACCGTTGATGTCATTGGGCACAGGACTGACTTGGGACTCACCGATGATATTGCTGAAGTTGCTCCAATCGCTTGCAGTTTTGTAGTTCTCCATCACAGGAGGATACACGTGAAGCGAAGCAGATTGATACACCATGCTGTCGAAGGTGTCCACACTGAACATCGTGGGCGGTGTGGCCGCCTTACAAATGACATCAGTTAGTAACTTGCAACCACCAAAAGCGGCATACCCCAAGTAATCCAAGCCCTTGCCCATAGTAACACTCTTCAAATTGCTACAACCGTAGAAAGCATTGTCGGACACAGTGATGACATAGTCACCAAGCACTATGTGCGTCAAGCCTTTACAATCCCGGAACGCATCATAACCGATAGAAGTCACATAGTCACCGATGGTCACTGCCGTGAGATCGGCACTGCCGTAGAAGGCATTTTCGCTAATGCCAGTCACCATATAGGTCACACCATCGTGGGTCACAGTGTTGGGTATGGTCACCACACCACTATAGGAGGAATAATAATTGGTTCTGGATGTCACGCTAACGCTATTATCGCCTGTGATTTTATAATATACACCGTTCTCCTCAAAGTCATAGGATGTTTCCTCACCGCGAACGATAAAATTGATGGACACGACCCCGCTTGGGAGCTTTCCAAGGGCAACAGCATAAGCGTCAACCTGGTATTCACCAGGAGAGACAAACACAATAGGATAGCCATCATAAGCATTCCAATCGCTTACATCGCCATTGCTATATACACGGTAAAAGATTTCGGCTTCGGGGTCATCTACAGTAATATTCATCTCATTTCGACCTACCAATTCTGCAATGGTAATAATTGGTGCGGTAGTCATCTCCTTAGCAGGAACGGTTACCACTTGATACACATGCTCACTCTCTTGAGCCCAGGTGCCGTTAACAGGAGCACAATAAGCCTCACACTCAAGCACTTGTTCCTCGTACTGCATCGAAATAACATAAGGAATCCCTACTTCCTCGCCATTGATCAACAGATGCGGAATGCCCTCTGTTGCATTAACGTTGATGATGTAATCGCCATTCTCGGCTATTTCGATAATCAGTTCAGGTGCAACAAGGGTGTAGGGTGCAGGCAATACCTCTATTTCATACGCTATAATATCGCTGATGAGCTTGCCCTCTTCCTTAGCCGTTGCTGTGAAATGTACCGTGTAGGGCAATTTAGCACGAGGCAACAAGTACGGGTTATCGACTAGTTCTCCTTCGCAATATAGGTAAACATCACCGTTGCCTATTGCACTAACGGTGTAATATTCATCGTCAAACTCACTCACAAAATAGGGTGGTTCTGTTTGCTCTGGCTCGGTAGCCACGCCAGTCATTTTTACCGAATAGTATTCTCCCTTAATGTTCATCGACAAACTGGCCGTGTGAGTACCAGCGGCTTCGGGCGTGTAGGTGACTACAGCTTTCCCAACACCACCTGGTGGAATAGGGCCATGAACACCCTCGGTCCAGATGTATCCAGGGGAACTATTGAAACCCGACAAGGGATCGATACTTGAGGAACTGATGTTGTAAACATAGACAGTATCTGTTACCGTTTCGCCCACCATGCAGGTGAGATACATATTAGTGGGTTCCACACGCGCATAGGTGCCTCTTGCGGGCTCAACTTGAGCAATCGCACTCATAAATGCCATTGCCACCAATAAAAAAGTATAAATTCTTTTCATCTTTAGATAATTTATTAATTCATATAATGTTCAATGAATACCGAATACCGCATCCCCCCCTAGCAATCGAGGTTGACAAGAAGACACACAAGGTTAAATATATCTGTTATCCTCGACTGGGCTAAACAATCTTTATTAATCCAGCGAAATCCCTTCAATATTTCTGCAAAAATAACAAAAAAGTTTTATATTTCATATTCTATATCCAGTTACAGATAAAAAACTGTAGTAATTTATTAAAAAAAACAGTCTTTACAACAATCTTGCACCATGGAGGACTCGAGATCTATCGACCTTGCCCATGCAGGGGGAAACGGCAAGTGAAGCCCTTTGGAGGACCCACTTGCCATGCAGAGCGGGAATTTTCATCCCGTCAATAGGTTCACTTCACCTTAGCAGATCAGCCAGGGTTAGAAGCGGTAGGTCTTGAGTGCCCGGCTCTGTCTGACGATGGTTCCTGACATGCGGGCACGATAGACGGTTGCCACACAATCGGTTTTCATGCCGTTGCCCACCGTATTGGTTGCTGCCGCCGACTTGTTGCGATAGGTCTCAAGATAGGCCAGATACACTTCGTCACAGGCCTCTATGACCGCTGCATCGTTCCCTTGAAGATCGTGTTCGGGATACACCTCGTTGATGCTCTGTTGCATCTGGCGCGTCAAGTCACCGATCAGTTTGTTTCTAGGAGGCGGTGGCAGCCCTCCCAGCGACTTGATAGGAATCGTGGACTGGATCATCAGGTAATACCCGATTGATGACTCGGGCTCATCATCCCCAGTGCATGAGGTAAAGCCCAGCAAGCAAGAGATCAACAGCAGTGGCAATAATAGCCATAGGCTGTTACGTTTTGAAATAATGGTATTGTTCATAATAGCAAGTGTTATTAATAGTTAGACAATCGTGTACATTTCCCCTGAAAATGAGACCTTAAGCGCCCTCAATGATGGCATCAATCACAGCGTTGATATCGGCTACATTCACCTCACCGTCGCCATTCACATCACCATGGAGCGACCTGCTCCCAGCCAGCACCAGGTCGATAACGGCATTGACATCGGCAATGTTCACCTCACCGTCACCGTTCACATCGGCAAGAATCCAGGTGGTATTGAACCCCTCCATTTGGGCAAACCGTTTCCACACGAGGGCCTGTCGATAGGCTTCAAGCGACTGCCTGGGGACATAAACGGTAGCACGTGAATATGCCTTGTCGGTAAACGTGGTCGTACCCTTCATCGACGGGGGCGTGACGGCCCAACTAGTGATGGTGTTCAACGAGTTGCAGCTGGCAAACGCCTGCATTCCCACCGAGTCAACACGACTGCCAAAGGTAAAGTCGGTCAACGAGCTGCAACTGGCAAATGCTTTCTCACCAATGCGACGCACGCCATCACCCACCTTTACACTCTTGACATTCTTGCAACCATTGAAGGCATTGTTACCTATCGATTTCACCCCGTCACCCATTGTGATGCTGGTCACACTGTAACAACGATAGAAAGCATGGTCCTTGATGGCCGTGACTCCGTCGGGAATCACCAAGTCGCTGATTTCCTCCCCATCAACACACAGGTGATTAGCCGTGTAGAGCGGATTGGAATTCTGGTCGCCAAAGGTGATGCCCAACCAAGACTCCAAGTCGCTGATGTCCACCCGTTGAAGTTTGTTGCAATTCTTGAAAGCCGAAGCCTCGATGCTGGTCACGTGCTTGGGGATTGAGATGCCGGTCAATGACTTGGCCGAGGCAAATGCCTCCTGGCCAATGTAGGTGATGCCTTGCGGCAGGTCTATACCAGACAATGAGGAGCAGCCGCTGAATGTCAATCCAGGAATACCATCCAATTGGTTGCTCAGGGTCACCGATGACAATGCCACATCACCATAGAAAACCCCATAGCCCATCGATGTGACACTGTTAGGCACCGTGACGCGCTCCAGAACAGGGCAACTGTACAAAGCGTAATGATCCAGATACGTCAGACCCGAGCCCAAGTTGATCGACTTCAATCCATTACAGAAGGCAAACGCACCATATCCCATGACAGTAACCGAGTTGGGTACATCCACGTGGGTCAGACCATTGCATTCCAGGAATGCCATTTCGCCAATCGATGTGATACCCTCGGCCAGCACCAGTGACTTGATACCCGACTCGCAGAAGGCCGACTCGCCCATGTAACGCAGGGATCCAGGCAGGGAAACCGATGCCAGTGACTCACAGTAGAAGAAGGCAAATTCCCCTATTGATTTCACACCTTCCTCGATGGTAACACTGTGCAGGTTAGGACAACAGATAAACGCATAGTCATCAATCCTATTGACCGATGCTGGAATCACAATGTCCTGCAACGCATGACCGCCTTGATCATATAACGAAGCGCCCAGGTACATGGGGTTAGAATAGAATGATTCCAGATCGATGCCACACCATGATACCACATCATCGACATACAGTGAGTTCAACTTCCAGCAATCATAGAACGCATAGTTACCGATGGTTTTACCCGTACCGTAGATGCGCACAGTGCTCAGTTCCCGACAATTCAAGAAGGCGGCGTCACCGATGTCCTTGACCGATGCGGGAATGCTCACCGATGTAACATTCAAGCAGTTGGCAAAGGCTCCACGCTCAATCGATGTCACGGGATAGCTCTTTCCTTCCCACGTCACACTCTCGGGGATGACCACCTCACCGCTATAGGAGTTCATGCCAACATCTCTACGCGTCACCTGAAGGGCATCGCCGTCATGCTTGTAATAGATTCCGGCCAGTTCCACATCATACATCGGTGTCGTGCTAGAATCCTTATCGGGATAGAGATGATACAACATGTTGTGGTTGAATTCAAACGACCAGTTTGAATTGCCCAGTGCGTCGAGGGCATAGTAACCATCATAGTAGCCGCCCCAACCCCAGTTGACATGATACATGCCATCGGCATAGCCATCCAGGATAAATGCGTGCCCCCCATTCTGGCCGCTACCACAATAAAGGATGGGACGCCCCAACGAGAGATCCTCCAAGAGCAACGAGTTCCATCGCTCATCATCATTGATTTCATCACGGTACAGACACTCGGCATCTCGATTGTACCCAAAGGCGACCATTGCCACAAGCTGGGTCAACTCAGAGGAGCCGCTGCCATCGGGCGAATATTCCATGAAGCAGCCCTGCCCGCAGTAGCGCATCAGTGTTGACACCGCATCGGCCTGAACAGGGGTGTAGTTATTATAATAATCATCCAGCATGTTGTCCCAGTCCAGTTGGGTGCCTGGCAGATCGGGCAACACAATGCCCATATAGGTACTCACATAGCCTGGCAGTGGAGGCATTTCACTGGGATATTTCCAGTAATACATCACCTGGGCCATCGCGGTGGCGACACACCCTGTCGCACACAACTCGCCATTATACTCTGGACACTGGTTATAGTATGGCTCGCCCTGATTCCAGCGAGAGGTGACCATCGGGGCGATGCGACCGGCCTCGCGGGTAGGGGCTTGCTGGCGTTGAGGGGCCATGCGGGCCGGGGAGTTATCCTCATGAGTGGCCAGCCACTCGATTTGAGCCTTGTACTCGTTGAGCCATGACTGCACGTTGGCAGGTATATGGTTCATATCAAAGGCATGGTCGCCATAGGCCAGGATCTGCTCGCCACGGTCATCGCCCGCCACGATGACAAAGGCTTTGCCCCCGTCATCATTAAACACATAGTAGGCCACGCTACCTGACCGAGCAGCCGATGGCTCGGTGTGGGACAGGCGCAGGTTGAGGGCAGCGGGAGCATTCATGCGACATGCTCGCTGTGACGCGATAAAACGGCTTGCAAGATTCTGAGCACTAGAGGCATCAATATCCGATGCCCAAGATTGTATCGATGACAGCAGGATGGCCGTCGCTATCCATAAGGACTTCAAGTAGTGATTCATAATTATTCTGGTTTTTGTGTTTATAAATGTGATTGATTTCCTAGCAATACACATCCACTTGCGGGATGCTGGTGCAAACTTAGTTGATGGCAACAACGTTGTCAATACATGGCAGGGGCTTTTTTGACAAATGTAAAAATTTTATACGATAAAGCGTCAAAAAAATAGACATTCAACGGATTATCGCACACAATCGGTTAAACATTTCAACCTGCCGCTTAAAAAGCTACTGGCAAGCAGGCTTGAGCTGGCATGATACTAGTTAGGGTCGAGGCAGTAGCGGCTATTTACAGAACGAAATAATTTTTTTTTGAAAATTTCACCATTTTGTTTTGTAAATTTAAAAAATGTGATTACCTTTGTGCACTCAAGCAAATTCATGAGCTATGGAATGTAAAATTGTTTATCGCAAGCTGTGAAGCCGCGTATGACTTTAAGTGCTTAGTAATGGTTTGTTTTACAGAACGATAACCTGGGTTATAACCCAGGTTTTTCGTTTTCTTATGGCCATGATATGGTTCACCCGATAAAAGGTGGGGGCAGTGTGGTCGCAGACCACAGCAAGGCCAGCGGCCTTGAATTGAGGTAACCCCACGGCGCACAGGCCGTAGGCCTCGTGTGGCGTGGGGAACGAGGCTACCACCCGAACGGGCCTCGTAGAGGGCCAATCACGTCAGGCGGTAGTCATTCCATTCTATTCCAGCATTGAGCAGGTGTTTGCGGTATTCGTCTTCAAAAGATTCCCGTTGATGATGCGTACGCTGGTTCTTAATGTAATTTGCTACCATTTCTTTGTCGCGCAAAGCGTAGGTGAAGGCTCCGTACTCCTTTCCCCATCCCGCAAATTGCGGGAATAAGTCTCGATTCTGCTTGATCCACTGGCTGGTTGACAGCTTGATGTCACGCACCAGGTCGGACAAACGCACTGACGGATGCAGGTTGATCAACAGGTGGATGTGATTCTCAATGCCGTTGATGGCAAAAAGGGTCGATTGGGAATTCTGCACCACGCGGGCGATATACCGGTACAACTGGTTGGACGATGCCAGAGGCAATGTCATCTCACGACAGTGGGTGTTGATAACAATGTGATAGAGCCCTCTCTCCCCAGGCCACACTGACCTTCGGCCAGTGCGCCCTGGGGTTTGC
>CAMVAP010000080.1 GCA_947165485.1 uncultured Prevotellaceae bacterium | reverse complement strand
TTCGGCCTGTGCGCCGTGGGGTTACCTCAATTCAAGGCCGCTGGCCTTGCTGTGGCCTTCGACCACACTGCCCCCACCTTTTATCGGGTGATCCCAGATTTAACTAAAACAACAACTTGGACAACTATTTGATACAAAAAAATAGTTGTCCAAGTTTTTATCAATCGCTACCAACAGGATGGTTGGTGTTTATTGTACTTATTTCTTTTCCAGCAGGGTGACGTTCTCGACGTGGTGGGTGTGAGGGAACATGTCCACGGGCTGGATTTCAACGACACGGTATTTCTCGTCAAGCAGGGCAATGTCTCGGGCCTGGGTGGCGGGGTTACAGCTCACATAGACCAGGCGCTGTGGCTCGGCGTTGAGGATGACCTTGATCACGTCCTCGTGCATTCCCGCACGCGGTGGGTCGATGATCATGACCTCGGGGCGACCGTGCTCAGCAATAAACCCGTCGGTGAGCACATCCTTCATGTCGCCGGCATAGAACAGCGTGTTCTCGATACCGTTGACGCGGGAGTTCAGTTTGGCATCCTCAATGGCCTCGGGCACATACTCGATGCCGATGACCTGGCGGGCTTGGCGGGCAACGAAGTTGGCAATCGTGCCGGTGCCGGTATAGAGGTCATACACCAGTTCATCGCCCTTGAGTGCCGCCATGCGGCGCGCCACCTTGTAGAGTTCATAGGCCTGGCGGGAATTGGTCTGATAGAACGACTTGGGCCCCACGCGGAAACGTAATCCCTCCATTTCCTCCTCGATGTAGTCACGACCGCTATAGGTGATGAACTCCTGATCGGCCAGCGAGTCGTTAACCTTGAGGTTGACGACATAGAGCAGCGAGGTGAGCTGTGGGAAACGCTCATGCACGGCGCTCATCACATCATCGATAGCCGCCTGATTGTCCTCACCAAACACGATGACCTCCATCACCTCGCCCGTGCTGGCCGTGCGTGTCATGGTCATGCGGATGAAGCCCTGCTGACCACGTATGTCGTAGAACGAATAACCCTTCTCGACACAGTATCCGCGCAGGAACAGGCGCAACTCATTGCTGATGTTGTCCTGCAACCAGCAGCGCTTGATGTCCAGCACCTTATCAAACGCCCCGGGAATGTGGAAACCCGCCGCATTGCGGTCGGGGAACTCCTCGCCGCTATCCAACTGCTCACGGGTGAGCCAGCACTTGTTACTGAAGGTAAATTCCAGCTTATTGCGGTAATGGCTTGTCACTGCCGACCCCAGGATGGGATTGATGGCGGGAATGGGCACCTTGGCGATACGCTCCATGGCATCCACCACCTGCTGCTGCTTGCATTGCAACTGGTACTCATAGGGAAGATGCTGCCACTTGCAGCCACCGCACAGCCCGAAGTGCTCACACATCGGCTCCACGCGCAGCTCGCTGGGCTTGACCAGCCGCTCAATGTGCCCCTCGGCATAGCTGTGCTTCTTGCGATCGATCTTCAAGTCGATCACATCGCCAGGTGCGCCAAACGGCACAAACACCACCAGGTCGTTCCAGCGGCCCAGGCTCTTGCCCTCGGCTGCTACGCCCGTAATCTCAAAATCCTCAATTACCGGAATATCTTTCTTCTTTTTTCTCATTGTGGCTGCAAAATTACTAAAAGTTGAAGACAAGAAAGACAAGGAAAGACAAAATTATCGTTCTTGCTCCCCCAGTTGTGATGCAATGTAGTCACGGCTCAGGCCCAGGGCGACGGCCTGCTCGATGTCGCGCTGCATGTCGTCACGCTGGAAGCGTAACTTGTTCAACTTGGCGCGCAGGACGTATAGATAGGGGTCGTCGGGGGTCATTTCGAGGGCGGTGCGTATGTCGGCCTCGGCATCATTCAGGCGCTTCATGACCAGGTAGCAGTCGGCGCGGTTGCCCAGCAGCTGAGCACTGGGTTGGACTTTGATGACCTGGGTAAACAGCTCTGCGGCACGGCTGTAGTTGCCCTGGCGCTTGTGCAGCAGCCCCATGCCCTCGTGATACAGGCCCGAGTTGGGGTTGATGCGCTTGATCTCGTTGAACAGGTCCTCGGCACGCCGGGTGTCGCCCCGTTCCATTACCAGCACGCCCAGCGAGTAGCGTGCCTCGGTGTTATACAAGTCGAGCTCACGCACGCGCTCATAGTCGTCTATCGCCCGCCCCACGCTATCCATCTCGACATAGAGAGCCGCACGATTCAACAGCAGCGTCACCGCATGAGGCGTCATGTCCAGGGCCAGCGAGTAGTTCTTTACCGCATCGGCCAACTTGCCCTGATAGCGTTGCAGCGTGGCGATATTGCTCAGCACCATGGAGTTGCTGGGGTTGTCGGGATCGCTCAAGAAGGCCTTCATCAGCCACTGCTCGGCCACGGCCCAATCATGACTGTAGATATAGTTCTGGGCAGAGTCAATCGCCTGGAAATAAGGCGTCTCGGTATCCAGGTCGGCAATGACGCGCGGTTCCACCTTGGTCTGCGGCTTCAATCCCCGCTCCACCTTCATGTTCTCCTCGCCGATGGAGTTCACCACCTGTGCCACACCCAATGGACACGATATAATAGCAGCTACGCCAACTACAAGCAATCGAGAACCACAAGAGTTATTAAATCGCCCTTGGGGCGAGAAATTAAACAAAATCGCTTGTAAAAATTTATACAAATCCATTCTGTTTGATTATATATTAAATTTCTGCTTAATTTCTCGTGCGATAGCACGAACCTTGTTTTCTTCACATGTTATTAACATGCACATCCATCTGGGGGAACGGGAAGCGGATGCCATGCTGCGGCAACTGCTTGTACAGCTGTTCATTCACGTCATAGAGTACCCCCCAGTAGTTGGCGATCTCGGTCCACGCCCTCACGACGAGCGTCACCTGGCTCTCGTCCAGGCTCTCGACATTCACGCTGGGCGTGTAACTGGGCTTGGGCACCAGTGCCGCCAGCTGGGCTTCCTGCGTCTCGTTCCACTGTTCCACGCGGCGGCGGTGCCAGTGGAACAGCCGCTTCCACCACGGCTCGGCCTTCACCTCCTGCTGGGGCTGTTCTTCCACGGGCTGCTCGGTCTCCTTGACATCGGCGTCGGTGTGCACAATGCGTCCATCGGCTGCCAGAATGTCCAGGGCCACCTTGCGGGCCACATCCACGTCGTCGCCATAACTGATGCCCACGCGCCACTCCACGCGGTGGTAGGGCTCGGCACTGAAGTTCTTCAACGAACTCGTGGCAAGTCCGCCATTGGGGATGACGATGCGGTCATTGTTATAGGTATTGATCACCGTGTTAAAAATCTGGATTTCCTTCACCGTTCCCTTCAACTCACCCTGCTCGATGTAATCGCCCACCTTGTAGGGCTTCAACAGCAGGATCAGCACACCACCGGCAAAGTTCTGCAACGTGCCGCTCAATGCCATACCGATGGCCACACCAGCACTGGCAAAGATGGCGATAAACGAACTCGTCTCGATGCCCAGCACGCCGATGACCGTGATAATCAACAGGAACAGCAGCGTAATCTTGATAAACGACAGCAGGAACGACGTCAACGACCGGTCAAAGCCCTTGGCCACCATGATGGCACGCACCACGCTGTAAATCTTGCTGATGATAAACTTGCCGATGTAGAAGATCACAATGGCGGCAAGAATGCGCAGGGCGAGCGAAATCACCTGGTTGGACAACGAGGTGACCAGGCTCCCCAAGTCCAGGTACTTGAACTTATCCACAATCTTGCCCGGCGTCATCGCCGCAATCGAGTCAGGATGCAGCTGGGTGGCCAGCGAATCTACCTGGGCCGTCACCACATGGGTCGCCTCCTTGATTTTGTTGGCCGCCACCGTGTCGGGAGCAGCCACCGGCATCTGCAATAATATCTTGTCCAGTAACATAAAACACAGTTTTTACACCGCAAAGATAATACCAACCCTTCTAAAAATCCCTTAATTCCCCCCTAAATAACGTAAAACTGGGACAAAGGGACGGTTCTTTTGTCCCATTTTTGTCCCCGAAATCGAAAAATGGGACAAAAGAACCGTCCCTTTGTCCCACTAATTATCTATCTCCAGACGTTTTTTAGCTTGTAGATGTATTCTGAGATGAGGCGCAGCGTGTTGAGTTGACCCACCAGGCGGAATCGATGGTGTGACACCTCCACGCCATAGTAGTCTTGAATCTCAGCCTTGAGGGCCTTCAACTGATCCTCGCTCATTTCCAATTCACGGGTCAGGTCACTGTCGAGTGTGAAATCGAGGCCATTTGTATAAGGGTCTGCATCAAGGATCCTGATGCAGATATCCCACAAGCCCTCTTGAATCGTGTCAAGGCGCTCCTGATCACGATAGATAACCGTTGGCTCATAATATGGCGTAGGAGATGTGCTGGGCAGAGGAGGGCGTTGCACGCCATACATGGTTGAAGGACGCACACCATACCTAGTCGCTACTTGAGGAGGCTCCTGCGTTGAAGCATCACTCGGCCCATCGGCGGGTTGCTGCATGGCATATAATTCGTCAAAGCTATAAGTGTTGCCGCCAATGGCAACCACCTCGGCAGCAGTGACGTTCAGAATGGGAGAATGGGCGGGAACAGCAGCAATGGCACCAGGTGCCAGCCCGGCTGCAGCGACCACTGCGCCCACAGCGGTAAGCGACTTTTTCCCTATATTTTTATTCTTCTTCATGCTACTCAAGTTAGAGGGTTATGTATTTCTTAGACTACGAATCCCCTTCAAAGTTTAATATTATTTAAATTCTCGTTCCCTATTTCAGTTTGAAAGGCACAGGCAGCGTGTACCACACGTTCACCGCTTTGCCATTTTGGCGGCCAGGAGTGAACTTGGGCAAGGACTTGACAACTCGGATGGCCTCTTTATCAAGATCCTTATCCACCGAGCGGACAATTTTCACTTCTCCTACGCTACCGTCTTTTTTCACAACAAACTGAACAACGACTCTACCCTCGACTTCGTTCATGGCAGCCAAGGGAGGATAAACGATATGAGAATCGAGGTACTTCATCAGCGCGGCCTCCCCACCTGGGAATCGCGGCATCTGCTCAACACTTCGATAGATTGTTTCATAAACTGGCAACTCTGAGAGGTCTATAGTTTTGCGATCTGATGCTTTCTGAGGTGGTAAATACACACCATACTTCAAAGCTCTTCTGCCATATGAGGAGACAATAGTGATTTCAGGCAGGACTTCACTTGTGTCCACCCTGTTCTCTCGTTGTATGGCGGATAATTCATCAAAGCTGTAGGCATTGCCGTCGATAGCGACCACCTCGGCAGCGGTGAGTCCGGCATTGGAGCCCTGGGAGGGAAGGGCTGTAACGATTCCCGGTGTAAGCCCGGCAGCAACCAGGGCACCCACCGCAGTAAGCGACTTTTTCCCTTTATTTTTCTCTTTCATCATCTTAATAAGTTGTTACAGTTTGATGTTTTTTAGTTGCTTGTAGTGACACGTCATCATCAAGTCACCATTTCCATCGCGCAGGTGCATTCCGTCGCCTTGACAATAGCGGAAGGCCTCACAGTCCTGACATGCGCCGCGCTTCATCCACTCGCGGTCGCGGTATTGCTCAAAGCGGTTCTCCCACACGTCCCAGAAACTGTCACGGTAGATGTTGCCCTGGCTGTAATCACTGCGGATGCTCAGGCAGCCCGAGATGTCACCGTTAGCACGCACGCTCGCCACCGTCAGTCCTGCCTGGCAATAGAAGAAATAATCGCGGACAAGCCCCTCGTAGGCACCCAAGTATCCGTCACATGCATAGCTGATGTCGATCTTGCCCTCACAGCGAGTGGCAACGATGAAATTGAGCACGTCGCGGAATTGCTCATCGGTGAGCAACAGGCTCTTGTCGTGGGCAGCACGCCCCATCGGGTCGATGGTGAAGCAGCGCCAGTGCTTCACGCCAGCCTCGATGAGCAGTTGCTTGATCTCGTTCAGTCGGGGCAGGTTACGGCCGTTCACACAGGTAATCACGTCCCACGTCAGGTCCGGGATGGTCTGCACCGCCTCGATGGCCCGCATCGCGGCATCAAAGCTCACGGTGGAATTTCTGAGCCAATTGTGCTCCTCTCGCATGCCATCCACGTCAAGGGCAATAGACGTGACACCCGCCTGTGCCAACTCACGGGCAACAGAGCGGTCCAGAATCAGGCCATTGGTGACAAATCCCCACATGAATCCCCGTTCACGTATCGCCCGCCCGCAGTCCATCAGGTCGGGACGGACCAGCGGTTCACCGCCCACGGTTTGCACCATCACCTCGGCAGGGTTACAGTGCTCTGCCACCTCGTCAAGAACGGGCACAAAGTCGGCAAAGGGCATGTCGGGAACCAACGACTCCTTGAGGCAGTCACTCCCGCAATGCCGGCACGCCATGTTGCAGCGCAGGGTGCATTCCCAGAACAGGTCCCGCAAGGGGTGTTCATGTCTCAGGCGCTCAACGTAGTCGCGGGTCATCTCTAATTGTTGCAGTTGACGTTCATTCATGATGTGCAAATTTACTAAAAGAAAATGACAACCGCAAGTTTTTTTCTTTTGGGACAAAAGAACCGTCCCCGTGTCCCAAAAGAACCGTCCCCGTGTCCCAGTTAAGACGTTTTTGATAAAATTCGGTTTAAAAAGATTTTTTGTTGTACTTTTGCAGCATCAAGCTATTATTAAATTAATCATCAATGTTTTTTATGAAAAAGAATTTTGTGATTGCTTTGGCCGCCCTGCTGACCGCCATGACGATGAATGCGCAAAACGAAGTGCAGCCCTATTTCACTGTGGATCAACTCCCCGACCTCATCAAGTGCCTGCCCGCTCCTCCAGCATTTGACAGCCCCGAGTTTGCCAACGACATGATGCGTTTCTCGTGGGGCAAGCAGCAGCGACTCGACCCCGAGCGCGCCGCCATTGCCAAGCGTGATGCCGTGTGGTCCTACGAGGCCCTGCTGGCCGAGTTTGAGGTACCCTTCGGTCTGCACATGAGTCCCGAGGACACCCCCGAGATCTGGAAACTGATGGTTACCAGCCTCACCACGACCGATGCCATGCGCGTCGCCCCCAAGGCCTTCTACCACCGCCAGCGCCCCTTTGAGCGCTTCCAGGACAAGATGCTCACCGACGAGGAAGCCGAGCTCACTGGCGAGGGCTCTTACCCCTCGGGTCACACCATGCGCGGCTGGACCGCAGCCCTGTTGCTGGCCGAGGTCAATCCTGCTGCCGCCGACACCATCTTTGCCCGTGGCTGGATGTATGGCGAGAGCCGTGTGATCGTGGGTGCCCACTGGCAGAGCGACGTGGATGCCAGCCGTGTGGCTGCAAGCATCGCCTATAGTGCCTTGCATGGCAGTGCCGAGTTCCGCGAGCAGATGGCCAAGGCCCAGGCTGAATACCTCCAGAAGACTGGACACGAGTCCAGCATCAACGAGGTAGTCGTCCCCACTGTTCCCGCCAATGGCCAGGCCTATCGTCTGGACGGCGTGATGGCCACCCAGGACACCCATGGCATCATCATCCAGGAGGGCAAGAAAATACTCAAGAACTGATAGCCTCTACCCCTTTTTCCAAACGTCACAGCACCGGACAACCTTGAATGGTAGTCCGGTGCTGCCGTTTTGATGAAACCTGTGGATAGTCATCAGGCAATAGGTTTTAGGCTTTAGGCAATAGGTTTTAGGCGACACTAATGACTAGCGACTAACAACTAAAAACCAACAACTAAAACCCTATGCGTCGGCAAACACCTTGCCGTCGTCAAGGACAATCTGCAACTTGGCATACTCGCTGTGGAAGTCGTGTTGCAGACGGTCCAGATAGCGGGCACTCTCCCACTTGCACATGGGCAGGTCGTGAAGCAGGTAGTTGCCGCAAGCCTCGGGACGCGTGGCCGGCACCTCGTCCTGGTTGAGGATCCATTGCAGGCACTCGATGGTGAGGCGGCGCATGTCCTCGACCGTATAGGTCCCTGTCATGATAACATACATGCCCGTGAGGCAACCCATCGGGCCCACATAGACCACATCTTCCCGGGCCTCGCTGTTGCGGAACCACGTGGCCATCAAGTGTTCCAGGCTGTGCATGGCAGCAGGAGCCACCGCAGGTTCCTTATTGGGCTCGGTAATGCGCAGGTCAAAGGTCGTGAACCCCCTGTCCTCGCGCGACACATAGATACCCGGCTTCAGTCGGGTGTGATCGATCGTAAAACTCTGTATAACTTCCATATTATTTTATAGTTTAATTCTCGCCAGCAAAGTTAATCAATTTCCTCCAATCCCCCAAAAAGGGTAAAATGGGGACGGTTCTTTTGATGTAATTTTCAGGAGACAATCTGCCCTTTGTACTAAAAAAGCGACCCGATTTTGTTTCTTGATTAAAAATGGCTAACTTTGCGGTCTAACATTTGTCACTCTTCCAACCTATGCCACGCACTAGCCGACAACATAGCGACACTGGCGTTTACCACGTGATGCTACGCGGTATTGACCGCCAAGACATTTTTGCCGACGATCAGGACCGCGGCAAGTTCCTCAAGATCCTGCGCGCCGTCACCGCCCCCGAGGACCATGAGGGCAAGCCCCTGCCTCCCTTCTGCCACATCCATGCCTATTGCCTGATGGACAACCACGTCCACCTGCTCATTGCCCAGGCCGCCGAGGACATCGGCACGGTGATGAAGCGCATCGGCGTGTCCTACGTGAGCTATTACAACAAGCGGCATGAGCGGCTGGGGCCGCTCTTCCACGACCGATTCCGCAGCGAGCCCGTCGGCGACACGGGATACTTCATCACGCTCCTGCGATACATCCATCAAAATCCCGTCCAGGCCGAGATGGTCACTTCTCCCGGACAATATCGATGGAGCAGTTGGCGCGAATATTCGTCCACGCCGCCCTCGCAGCCCATCTGTGCACATCAACTGCCTTTCGCTGCGCTGCCGTGGCACGAGCTGTGCGAAATGGTGCTCAACGTCAGTGGCGGGAACATTGAGCCACACTCCCTGATCGAGCAAGGCCGCATGACCGACAGCGAAGCCCGCAAACGCCTCGACCAGCTTTGCGAGGGTGACATGGCGACCCTTAAAACGAAGCCAAAAGACGACCGCAAACTCATCATCCGTAAAGCCATCGGCAGCGGAATCAACATGAGGCAACTCGCCCGAATCACAGGCATCGAATACAGGTCTATCTACCTCGTCATCAACCCAAAACAAAAAA
>CAMVAP010000079.1 GCA_947165485.1 uncultured Prevotellaceae bacterium | reverse complement strand
ACAAAAAAACGGTTGCAAAAATTGCAACCGAAATCGAGCCCTATTTATCCCAAAGTATTAGGTTTTATTCATTGGGTGCCTTGCAAATGTTTGTGAATTAGGTGGTTATGGGATAAATAATGATGATTAGAGAAGGGAAAAAACCGCCCCACGGGTTCACTTTGGTGATCGCTAAGTAGTTGATGGATAACTATTTGGCGATTTGTTTTTTGTGGGGGTATATGCTGCGGTCCTGTGGGTTGTGCTGGGAGTGTCGTGAAAGAATACTACGGAGGCATGCAGACTGTAGTGGGTGTGTCATAATTGGCATCTGGAACCTTAGATCGCGCTATGCGCGAGAAATTAAACAAAAATTATAAATAAAATTAAAATAAAAATTTATTTTGATTAATTTTTATACAAGTTTTTGTTTAATTTGGCTTCGCCGAAAGGTTCTCGGCCTTTAGGCAGATTAAAAGCATGATGCGAAATTATGATACACCCACCTATCTTTACGCTTGGTCGATGTTTTAATTCGGCCAGGTGCCGCTCAGTAGATAGTCGATGAGGGCGGTGATGTCGCTGATGTCGGTTCTGCCGTCCTGGTTGCAGTCGGCGGCGCTGAGACTGATGTCTGTGGTGTTGCCGCTGAGCAAGTAGTCGATCAGTACAGCCGTGTCGTTGATGTCCACGTTGCCGTCATTGTTCACGTCGCCACGGGTGAAGGTGATGTTGACCGTGAAGTGGTGAGGTTCCAGGTCACCGAACACTGGCTGCTGATAGCGGTGTCCTGACTCGTCGGCACCATAGACGTAGTAATCAACCTGTGATGCCTGACGGTATCCCTTGATGTAACCCACATACTCATCGGGAGCCCCTGTGGCGCTCATGTGTGCAGTCTGATAGGGGCCGCCATCAATGCTATAATAGACCAGTAGTGAGTCCTCTTGGAGTGGCTTCCCGCTATAGGCGATAAACTTGCTCGTGATGGCGATGGAGTCGCGGCACTGCTGTGTGCCGTGGAGCACGTTCCTATGGTCGATATACAGCATGTCGAAGTCCATCACTCCGCGAGTGCGGCAGTGCAGGGCATCGGTGTTAAGCCACTGGATGCTGCTGGATGTGTTGTACACGCCTGTCACCTCATAGCCAGGCATGGCTTCCCGATAGACTTCGAGCGCACGCTCATTGTAGGTGCTGTTGCTGCCCATCGGCACATAGACATGCTTGTTGAGAATCAGGCTGTTGGTATAGGGGGCAACGGTGCTGCCACCAGGCTCCTCAACGCGGTACACCTTGTAGGGGTAGCCCCAGCAGCAATTGGTTGTGGCGAAATAGTTGGCCACGGACTCGTAGTTCTCATAGCGGCTGTCGGACTTGGGCAGTTTGGCTATGAGAATTTTATCTGGTGCCAGGTATTTTCCCCAGCAATCGACATGTGCGATGTAGTCGTTCTGCGGGTCGATGGTGATGTGATAGTTGTTGATGCCCAGGTAGTCGAGCATCTTCTTGCGCACGTTGGCCTCGTCGTTGTTGTTCTCTTTGATGACCAAATCATCGCTCACGGCGTGGCCGCGTCCGTCCTCCATCATGTTGCCGCCCGTGTGTTTCAGGTTCATGCTGTAGAGGGGAATACTCCAGAATGATGCAAAAGCCGCGGGTATCGCATTGTCGTTCTGCCGCGGACGGTTGTACACATTGTCAACGATGGCGGGATTCTTGCCGGCAAAGATATACCAGGGACCGTAGTCACGCACCCAGTAGGAATCCGTTTTGGCGTCCACAAAGGTGACCCGATCCATGTTCACCCCGGCGCTGATGAACCGAGACCGTGCTGACGACTGTTGATACTGCTGTGCGATGCAATACACCTGGCAATTCTCGGCCAACGATTTGACTAAGCTGATGGGTATGCCCAGTGGATAGGCGATCATGACGCCTTGCATGGGTTCAAACTCAGCCACAAAGCGGGGTGCCTCGGTCGGCGCGGGTGTCTCCGTCAAGTTGAGGTTCTTCACGGGGGTACGCATTTCCTCGGCAGACAGGTAATGGAGTTTTCTCCAGTCAGGGGCTTCACGGGTCTGTGCTTGAGCGTTCATGCCGCCCACCACCGATATCAAGGAAGCAAACAAGAGTAAAGTGAAAAATGATTTTTGTCTTTTCATAATAGCTTGAATTTATTATCGCAAAGTTACATTATTATTTTTATGAATCAGTGGACATGAAGGAAAATCTCACCAATAATAATGAAGTGCAGGGGGCGAAACCATCAGTTTATGCGATTTTGGGGGTATTGAATTCACTGTAATTTTGTGCCAAATTTATTATAATCACATAGCTATGACGAGAAAGATACTTATCGCTACACTGGCGACCCTGATGATGGGCGCAATGAATACTCATGCCGACAACCTGCTGGAGAAGCCCGCCAGCGGCACTACTGACACACGCGAGCAGCCGGCAAAAGAGCACCGGCTGACCATTGGCGGCTATGGTGAGGCTGTGGCCAGCCGCATGTTCTACAGCAACAACTACAAGCGCTATACCAGTGCCGACATGTACAAGAACGACAAGGGCTTTGGCCAGTTTGACTTGCCACATGTGGTAATCTATCTGGGCTACGACTTTGGTAAGGGGTGGTCGTTGGGCACCGAGATCGAGTTTGAGCACGGGGGCACCGAGAGTGCCGTTGAGATCGAGGAAGAAGAGACTGGTGAATATGAATCTGAAGTAGAACGTGGCGGCGAGGTCGCTCTGGAGCAGTTCTGGTTGCAGAAGTCGTTTTCCCGTGCGTTGAACCTGCGCTTGGGCCACATGGTAGTTCCCGTGGGTGGTACCAACAACTCCCACATGCCCACCGAGTTCTTTACCGTGTATCGTCCCGAGGGCGAGAATACGATCATGCCTTGCACCTGGCACGAGACTGGTGTGAGCCTGTGGGGACATGCCGGTGACTGGCGCTATGAAGCCATGTTTATTGCCGGACTGGATGCCGACCGGTTTGGCAATAAGGGCTGGATCCATGATGGAGCGGGTAGCCCCTACGAATTCAAGATGGCGACAGCCTATGCTGGTGCGTTGCGCATCGACAATCACAGCATCAAGGGGCTGCGACTGAGCCTGAGCGGCTACCTGGGCAACAGTGCCAACAATACGCTCAACGCTACGGGCAAGTACAAGGGTCTGCATGGCACGGTGGCCATTGGGGCGTTTGATTTCCTGTACAACGACCACAACTTTATCGCACGTTGTAACTTTGACTACGGTCACTTGAACAACTCGCTTGAGATTACCTCGGCCAACATGTCAACCCGTGCCGACTCGCCCTCTCCCAAGACCAGCATCGGTGAATCGGCAATCGCTGTTGGCATCGAGGCGGGCTATGATATTTTCTCACAGATCGCACCGATGCGTGCACGCGATCAGCGCTTCTACATCTTTGGCCGCTATGATTACTATGACTCGATGTTCACGACCGTCAAGAACATGACCGACGAGAAGATGTGGTCGCGTCAAAAGGTCACCGCTGGCGTGAACTACTATCCTATTCCCCAGATAGTGATAAAGGGCGAATACAGCTACCGCATCCTGTCGTCGCAATATAATAATGAACCAACGATCAGCTTGGGCATCTGCTACAGCGGCCTGTTCCACATTTAATTATACAATAGTCAATTTCAAGTACACAAAACGATTATAATCATTAAAACAGTATTAAAAAGATGAAATCTATCAATTTATTGAAAAAATCGCTCCTGATTGCCTTGCTGGCAACCATGAGTTGGAGCTTTACTTCATGTGGTGATGACAATGATGCACCTGATGCCAGTCAACTTGACAGCAAGAAAACCACCATTATCACCCAATATGTGAACGGTGTTGTTGCCCCGACCTACAAATCGCTGGCCGACGAAGCTAACGAACTGGCCCAACTGTGCCAACAGTTGCGTGAGAATCCCACTCAGAGCAAGGTTCAGGAATGTTGCAACAAGTGGATCAGCGCCCGCAAGTACTGGGAGCTGAGCGAGGCATTCCTGTATGGTGCCGCCGCCGACTATAACATCGACCCGCACATCGACTCATGGCCATTGCAGAAGTCGCAGCTCGACAATGTCCTGAACAACAGTGCCCTGATCGCCGCCCTTGACCAGGATGGTGCTGGCGCCGATGCGTTTGCTACCCTGGGTTATGGCCTGCTGGGTTTCCACGCTGTGGAGTATGTCCTCTTCAGAGACGGTGCTGCGCGCAGCGTGAGCGACATTACCGAGCGTGAGCTCATCTATAATGCCGCTGTTGCCCAGGACCTGGCCAACCAGACCGTGCGACTGGAAGCCTCATGGGCCGGCATGAACAGCATCAGTAGCGCCAAGCGTGCCCAGCTTGAGGAGTATGAGTTGGAACCCACATTTAACTATGGCGAGAATATGATTGATGCCGGCAAGGCAGGCAACAGCCTGTACAAGACCCAACTGGCTGCCATGGAGCAGATCTTGACAGGTGCCAGCGACATCAGCGACGAGGTGGGCAATACCAAGATTACCGACCCCGTTAACTCGGGCAATGTGCTTGACGTGGAGTCCTGGTACAGCTGGAACTCTATTGCCGACTTCACCGATAACATCCGCAGCGTGCGCAATGCCTATTACGGCTCGCTCGATGGCTCGGTTAATACCAACTCGATGGCCGACTATATAAATAAGGTGAACCCCACGCTCGATAGCAACGTGCGCGCCGCAATCGACAATGCCCTCAAGGAGGTATCGACGATGCCTGCCCCATTCCGCAACCACTTGAGCAAGAGCGAGACCCAGAAGGCCGTTGACGCTTGCAATGCATTGCTTGATGCCCTGGATGCAGCCATCGAAGGTCTGAAGTAATCACCATCTAAACATATAAACACATGAAAAAGAATTGGATTATAATTGCATTGGCCGCTCTCGTCCTGACATCCTGCCATGACGAGAAGAACGGTGGCAATGAAGTGACACCCCAGTTGCCCGACTACTATTTCACTGGTGGCGAGCTGGGTACAACCAGCAACGTGACGGCATCGGCCTACGAGCAGGAAACTGAAGCCATCAACAAACAAGGTCTGCTGGCATCATTTAAACGCGGTGAGCGCATCTTTGAGTCGCCATTTGATACCGATACCAACAAATCGACCCCCATGCGCGGCCTGGGTCCGCTGTGGATACGCGACGCGTGTATCACCTGCCATCCCAGCTATGGCCATGGTGCCCGTCAGTTGAATTACAATTCCAACGTGCAGGGTAACGGCTACCTGCTGGTGCTCACCGACGAGAATGACACCTATCTGTCCTCGTTTACCGGTATGCCGCAAACTCAGGCCCAGAAGCCCTTCAAGGCTCCTATCGATGAGAAGCAGATTGTCATTGACTGGAAGGAATATACCGACGAGTGGGGCAACCGCTTCCCCGACGGAGAGACCTACAGCCTGATCTACCCCGAGGTTACCATCCCCGAGAGCGCATTCTACGTGCCGTTGCAGGTGGGTGGCAAGGACATCGATTACAGCCAGCTGCGTGTGCGCTTGGAGAGCACCATCGGCCTGTATGGTACAGGACTGCTTGATGCCATCGACGAGAAGGACATTCGTGCCCAGTATGAAGCCGAACAGGCCGCCGGTGTGCCACTGAATCCTGGTATCTGGAATGGCAGCGACTTTATCTATTACACTAACAATGTGCAGGGCGACGGCACCAAGTATGTGCGCCGTTACACCTATGCCCTCTCTCGCGCCAACCTGCAGGACGGTGCCGGAGCCAACGCTATCTGGAACATTACCAACGTGACCCGCAGCGACCGTCGCTACCACTACATGACGGCAGCCTATGCCACGGTTGCCAGCAAGGACCCCGAGGTGCAGGCCGACTTCTACAAGTACTTCCCCAAGCAGAAGGTGACGGGCGACCCCGAGACCGACATCTACAACTACTTGATGGGCAAGTCTCTTGACGTAGAGATGACCGACCAGGAGTATATCGACCTGATGGCTTGGCATCGTGGACTTGCCGTTCCCGCCGCCCGCAACATCAATGACCCCGACTTCCAGCGAGGCAAGGAGTTGTTTACCGAGATTGGCTGTGCTTATTGCCACCGTCCCAGCTGGACCACCGGTGATGACGTCATCCGCGACCCGAACAACTTCTTTGTGGGAGCCTATGCCGAGATGCTGCCCCGTTATCCGCACCAGACCATCTGGCCCTATAGCGACTTGATTCAGCACCGCATGTATATGGTCAATGACATCCGCACTGGCTGGTGCCGTACCACCCCCCTGTGGGGCCGTGGCCTGAGCAAGAAGTGCACCGGCGTCGATGACCGCCTGCATGACTGCCGTGCGCGCAATGTCATTGAGGCCATCATGTGGCATGGCAATGTCAAGAGCGATGCCCGCAAGAGCGTTGAGCGATTCCGTCAACTCAGCAAGGCCGACCGTGACGCGATGGTCACCTTTATCGAGTCCATTTAATGAACTTAATAGTTCTCCAACATTCATATTATCTTGAGGTGGGGGGTATGTGACCCTCCACCTTTTCAACTTTTTTTACATGAAAACATTGAAACGCATATCCTTTGGCAGCCTGATCGCTATGCTTGTTGTGCTGGCTACCGCTACCATTGTCGAGAAGATGAACGGCACCCAGGTCGCCAGGGCTTGGTTCTATGATAACATCGCCTTTGTGGCGCTGTGGATTGTGATTGCAGTGACAGGGCTATGCTATCTCGTGATGCGCAGGATGTGGAAGCGGCCTTCGGTATTGCTGCTTCATCTGTCATTACTCGTGATACTTGCAGGAGCCGGCATCACATGGTTCACCGCCTTGCATGGCAAGATGCAGGCCGTGAGTGGCCAGGCGGTCAATGTTTTCACCACGACCGATGGCGTCACCCACACCATGCCGTTTAGTGTCACCTTGAAGTCCTTTGACATCCACACCTATCCAGGGACACCGGCCCCGATGGATTTTGTCAGCGTCATTGAAGTTGATGACGGCAGGGGAGAGCACAAGAGCGGCACGGTGTCGATGAATAATGTGTTCTCGCATCGTGGCTACCGCTTCTACCAGTCGGGGTATGATGCCGAGGGGCGAGGTGCCATTTTCACGGTGTCCCATGACCCATGGGGCATCGGTGTGACCTATGTGGGTTACGGCTTGCTGCTGATGGGAATGATAGGCATCCTGATTGACCGTCGCACGACGTTCAGGAAACTGTTGCACCATCCCGCACTGCATCGCGGCATGGTAGCGCTGTTGCTGCTTGTGGGCACGACAACCGGCATCAATGCCCAGCCGCAAACGCTGCCGCGTGACCTTGCCGACAAGATGGGTGACCTCTACATCCTGCACAACAACCGCATCTGTCCATTCCAGACCTTTGCCCGACAGTTCACTGCCAAGTTGTATGGCAAAACGTCCTATAAGGGTCTCACCGCCGAGCAAGTGGCCTCGGGCTGGATTTTCTACTATGATGATTGGAAAAAAGAACCCTTGATCAAGATCAAGAACGGCACGGTGCGTCATCTGTTGGGCATTGATGGCAAATATGCCGCACTTGAAGATTTCTACCGCAAGGTCTCCAGTGGTGCCATGCAACAGGCCATCGACAGCCTCCAGGCCGCCGATGATCAAGCCACGATACGAGCCCTGGGCGAGGCCGATGAGCGTTACCAGATCGCCAATATGGTGGCTGCCGGTACCATGATTAAGTTATTTCCCTTGAATCATGGCGGCTCACTCGAGTGGTACAGCCACGGCTCGCTCGACATACCCCATGATATTGACGATGGCAAGTGGCTGTTCATGCGCAGTGGCATGGACTACCTGTATGAGATGGTGGCCCGTCAAGACTGGAAATCAGCCGACCAATTCATAACCAAACTCAAGAAATATCAGGTCAAGGAATGTGGTGACATGTTGCCCAGCGACACCTCATTTCGTGCCGAGAAACTGTATAATGCCATGGAATGGGACCGCCCGCTGGCGATGCTGCTCTCCACGCTGGGCATTGTCCTGTTTATTATCACATGCCGCAGTGTGGCACGAGGGCAACGACTGCCGCGATGGGCAAGGATCGTGTCGATTGTGGCACTTGCCTTGTCGCTGGTTTACCTCACCACGGCGCTCGTGTTGCGCTGGATCATCAGTGGCCATGTCCCCATGAGCAATGGCTTTGAGACCATGCAGTTCATGGCGTGGTCAACCATGGTTATTGTCTTGCTGCTCCATCGCAAGAGTGTGATGGTGTTGCCTTTTGGCATCCTCACCTCGGGACTGGCGATCATGGTGGCCTCCTTTGGCGAGAGTAACCCGCAGATCACCCAACTCATGCCTGTTCTCGTCTCACCGCTGCTCAGCATCCACGTTGCAGTGATCATGATAGCATACGCCCTGCTTGCCTTCCTCATGATGACTGGTGTGATGGCACTCACCTTGCGTAATGACGCGTCTCAGGTTGAGCGCCTGCACATTATGGGGCAGATTATTCTTTACCCAGCGGTGTTCCTGCTCACCGTCGGGGTGTTTATCGGAGCCATCTGGGCCAATGTGTCGTGGGGAAGCTACTGGAGTTGGGACCCCAAGGAGGTGTGGGCTTTGATTACGCTCATCATCTACGCACTGCCATTGCATGGCCAGTCATTGCCCCTGTTCCGCAAGCCGATGTTTTTCCACATTTACTGTGTGATAGCCTTTTTGAGCGTCCTGATTACCTACTTTGGCGTCAACTTTATCCTGGGTGGTATGCACAGTTATGCCTGATTTTTTAGTTTCTAGTTTCTAGTTGTTAGTTTTCAGACTAAAGGCTTGTTTGCTAGTTGCTTGTGTTGTGGTGCAGTGAGTGAGAGCGTAGTGGGGGGTGATGAGTGTTGAGAAATGGTATTGGGCGGTGTCGTCAAGCATGTGTGCAATGTCACCCCCATGGTCATCACCCGTCAGTTTAAACAGGCTCTCCTTCATGGTCCACAGGCGGGTAAAGGCGATGGTGGGGTGGGGTGAGTTGAGGATTTGGCGCATCTCGTTGTCATTCATGACCCTCGATGCGACTTCTTGACTGTAGTGGTCAAATGTCTCAACGTCAATGCCTACAGGCTGGTCACTGAGGACACAAGCCACTGCCTGATGGCAGTGGCTCAATGAGAAATGGATTTCGGGATGGCCATTCAATAAGGGTTTGCCTGCTGCATTGTAGTAGAACTCAGGCACTTGGGCCATGCCGTGTTCCTGCCACAAGGCTTGCTGCAAGAGGCGATAGGCGGCAATGCACAGGCGCTGGTCACGCTCCTGGCGGTAGCGCAGGGCATAGGTGCGTCGCTGCGGGCTTACATTCTCCAGTGCCTCTTGCAGGTCAAAGTCCCAGATATGGTCGTCGATGTAAATCAAGCTTTCAACTTGAACTGGATGTGGAACTTCTTGTGCAGGATGTAGATGATCCCCCCCTCAATCATGTAAGCGATGAGGTAGCTGTACCAGATCTGCTGAGGCATGAGTCGGGCCATGATCCACAAGACGGGGATGACCGTCAAGGACAGGGCAAACGAGATGAACAGCGCCATGCGGTGGTAGCTATAGAGCTTATAGATAATCATCAGCACATAGATGTAGCAGAAGGGGATGAAA
>CAMVAP010000078.1 GCA_947165485.1 uncultured Prevotellaceae bacterium | reverse complement strand
TTGTATTATCGTTTCTTCTTTTTCAAGAATTATAATGAAAACGCAACACTCGACCGAATTTCCAGTTCTCTGTCACCTGGCCTCTATCAAGGGTGAATCTTGTATCTTACTGCCTGTTGTACATCGTTTTATACGATTTGGAATCGACGGGAACAACTATTAAATTGTCCCTTGTCTCTTGTACTACTCGTTGCTGCAAACATGTCAAAGAGCTATTGTTTAGCGCCACACCAGTGGCGAAAAGCGGTGCAAAGGTACTGCCATTTTTGAAACTGGCAAATTTTTTTGCAACTTTTTTTCGCCTTAGTTATTAACAATTTCGCCAAAAAGCAGCTCAACCACCTGTGCTACAAGTGGTTGAGCAACGAAAAAAATTTTTATTTTTTTTTGATTTTTTCTTGATCAATCTTGAAAAGAAGGGCAAAATCAAGGAATCATGCGGAAAACCCTAATGCCGATATTGGTCCGTGAACGTTCAAGAAATTTGAACAGCGGCTTGGGTTCAAGCATGACCTTGCCACCGCTCATCGAAGCATCGAGCAGGTAGGGGTCTCCCTTATCGTCAACAACGATGATGCCATTGTGTGAGACGTCAAGCCCATCGGCCTTGGTCACCAGCGAGACAAAATCGCCCGAGCGCAACGCTGCCTTCACCGCCTTGTCATTGAGCCATGAGCGCTTGAGGTAAGGGAAGCGATGATTGCGCAGCTCATACCGACGTATCTTCTCCACCATGGCGGTGTCGTTCTTGAGTTGACGGTACTGGCCAGGGTTCTTGGTCATGTAGTCGATGTTCTTGACCATATAGTCGGCATGAGGCAAGTCGGGCGTCACTTCCACAAGATTGCCTCTCACGTGGTTGTCGATAATCCACTCACTGATGTAATGGATCCTACTGGAGTAGTCCCCCATCTCGCCGCCACGGTAACGGATGTTCTCGATATGGGCGGCATAGTCTCGCCAGGAGCCGCGCCCTGCCAGCGTGGCACGGGTGAGCGCATAGAGCGACTCGATAAAGGTGAGGCAGTCCAGCTCGTGGATGTTGATGGTGAGGATCTCTTCTTCGGCCTCAAGGGTGTGCGCAACATAGGGGGTTCCCAATAGCTGGCGCGCATAGAACTCCACCAGCTGATTGGCATCGGCCAAGCCGCTATCACGCCCCTTCTTCAACAAATCGTTGATGACCGTCGTGTCGCCTTCACAATGGAATCGCATCTGTGTCATGGTGGCCGCTTGTGCCACTTGCTGAGTGGACTGCTTGGGAGCGCAGGCGGCCAGCACCAGCGCAATCAAGAGAAAAAAGTGTTTCATCATACCTTACATATATAATATATTATTAATTCATGCGACAAAGGTAGTGTATTATTCTTTAATATTAATAATGTAAAGCCACTATCATCGTATCACCTTGAAAGTCGCAATCGTGCCATCCTCATAACGGGTGACTACTATATTGATGCCATCAAAGGGGTGATCGGCGCGCATTCCCATCAGGTTGTAGTAATCGACATCGACGATCCTTGCCACACCGTCCACCTCGTCCACCACATTGTGGATGTCGTTACTGCTACCCACCGAGATCAGATAAGCCTCCCTTGTGGTGCTCACTGGCGAATGGATTTCATCATCGGGGGTGAGATTCAACCGGCGCTGGTGGGATGCCTGATGATCAATGGCCTTGACTATGGCCTTGACGCCATAGTATTCCCTGTTAGCTTGAATCATACCGGCCTGATATCCGTCATAATTCTCCCAGTAGCCCTCTTTCACATGGGCCACAAAGGCGCCAGGCAAGTCCTCAGCATTGACGGTCGTCCCGTCTCGCTTGGGAACGACAAACTCAAAGGTTTTTCCGTCGCTATACACTTTCCTGCATATCGCCCATGTGATGTTCACATACTCTTGCGGCTTGGGCTCAATCATGAAGTAGTTTTCCTGATTGACAAAGTTAGCCGGATAGAAGGTGTTGGGAACATAGCTGGCCGTCGCGGCAGGTATCGGGTTGGCACGCAGTTCGATGGTCGGGTTCTGCTTGTCGATGAGCCTACCTAGAACTGTCTGGCCCAAGAGCGTCTTGTTACTAAAGGCCAGCACATCAGTGGTCGTCAACAACGGGTCCTTGAGCACCAATTGTGCCCAGTTGCTCTGGTCATAGTTAACGTCCTGGATGGCTGTGGGCACTGGCAAATCGCGAGTGTTGTAACTGGGGTTAACCGCGTCACCATTGTCATCCTTCACCCATAGCCACTCGCCCTGCTCATTGAGCCACACACTGCTCAAGTCATCGGCAATGACATATTGCTCGCCCACGACACCGTCCCTGATGACATCGGCCAGAGTCTTAAGCTTACTGTCGGCAACACCGGCAAGCCCATTGGCATTATAGTAACCACCATTGACAAAGGTGAGGTCGGTCGTCTTGGACACACCGGTCACGCCACCGCCATTGTCGCTGAAGAGCAAGCTGGCGGGGGGATTGGTTTTACCCCCAGTGTAGGTCCAGCGATAAATGATATTGCCATTGGGAGCCACACCAACGGCATCGATGAGCGCTTCACCGGGCCAGCTGCCACCGGTATAGATGGAGGTCTGATCATAGGCCCAAATGTAAGGCAAGCCATACGGGGCACTGTTCTCAAAATAACAGTAGAACACGTCGTCGCCCAAGTTATACACACACGATGGCAAGTTCTCGTCAACCAGGGTGTAGCCTGTGATGCCATTATAGACAATGTAGTGATCTCCAGGCAAGAGCCCCTCGATGTTCACCGTTTGGTTGCCATTGCCGTCATTCAGGATGACATTGAGCGATGAAGTCTGCTGGGAGTACTTATACCAGTAGATGCCATTGTGACGGTAGGACTTGTCGGTGAGTCGCTGGCCGGGCCATGCCGTGTAGTCGGTATTCCCGCTCCAGGCATGGATATAGGGAGCCGACTCGGCACTGACATAAACATTGACCACACCCTGGGGTTGAGATCCTCCTTGATTGATATAATAGGTCCTTGCCTCCTGATTGATGACACGACCATCCACCAGCACACCAGCACGCAACACATGGCTGCCAGTGCCAGTAAACGAGACAACGCCCTGATAGGTCACCTGTGTGCCGTTGCTGGTCGAGGGCTCACTGCCATCGGTAGTATATACGATAACGGCATTGCTGTTGCTGGCCGTGAGTCGCGGAGAAATATCACCCTCATAGTCGCCGCTTGCCAAGTCAATCGTCACAATGGGATCATACAAGGCCTGGGCATAGACACTGGTCACGTCATGGGCCACATTGTCGGCAAAGGTGTAGAACACGTCGGTGGTGACACCCATGATGTCGGCAGTCTTGGTCGCATCGCCACCGTAACTCAAGATGACGTTCATCCGCTCGGCGGGCACTGTGGCATGGAGCCAGGTCACACCACCGACGACCACACTATTGGCCGTGCTGTATTGCCAACCCGGGAATGTGCCGGTGAGGCTATTGTCGTTGTCGTCATAGGCATACAAGAACGGCAGGTTACCACCATCATATTTCACATAGACCCTGATGTTGCCATCGCTAGCCGCATTGTCCACCACATAGTCGCGGGTCACGACACTGTTGGGGTGCACCTGGCCGTTGGCAAGGACACCCACCTTGAGGGTGGTCGTTGTGGTGAATGAGAAATCCATACCCTCCATATCGGTAATCTGATCGCTATAGACGCCAGGCATCTTGCCGTCGGTGGTATAAACCAGGACGGTGCCCTCGCTCGATGGTTTCACGTTCACCTCAATGGGTGCGGCATAGTTACCACTACTCTTGCTCACAACAGGATAGCCATAGACAAGATTCTGCTTCTCATTGCCGTCCACCTGGTCGGCCAGCGTCGATGTGATGCTCAAGCGGCATGTACCAGCCGTATTGCACCACAGCTGGGTGAAGCCACTGGGGACACCAGTATTGACGGCCTCATTACCCAATTGCAGATACAACTCGCCCTTCTCGCCCGTCACGCGCCACGCAATACCGTAATTGCCTATCTTCTCCGAGGGCCACACCGTGCTCTCGTTGGTGATTCCAGCTGTGCGGCGCGCCTTGATGAAGCCTGCGATGATAGGATGCCAGTCGGGGTGCATGAAGTGGGGATAGAACAAGCACGGAGTACCGGGCATGGTGAGGATAAAGCAGTTGGCCTCGACCAGCTGGTGGTTCACGCGATGCTGGTAATTGCTGTTGCTGGCATCGGTGGGCAGGTCCTTGAAGGTGTCGTGGTTGTCGATAAACGTGACCGCAAAACGCCTGTACCGGTAGTCCCAGATGAGTCCATCGTTCTCCAGATTGCGGAAGCTGTGGCCCGACTCGTCGTTGAAGGCCTGCCTGATGACCTCCTGCAAGGGGAAGTCAAAAGCAGCGCTCTGGAAGCCGCCCTCATCATACACGCCCTTGATCCAAGCGGTAATATCCTCAAAGGTGCCCCAAAATTCACCCACCGAGAAAGTGGGTCTGACCGTCGTGTTGTAATATGCGAAATGCTTGGGCTCAAAACCTCGCGCATAGTCATAACGGAACCCGATGTAACCCAACTCATCCTTGAGGTAGCGCAGATAGGTCATCACCTTCTGCTGTGTGGACGGGCTGTGGTGATCCACATCACGGGCCCAGGATCCCTTGCCGGCATCGCCTCCGCAGTCGGTGTTTCCACTACCCTTGCCGCTCTCGTCGTCGCTACAGATGTCAACACACTTGCCATTCTGGTCCCATTCCCACTGGATGCTATAGGTCTTTCCCGTCGTGGGACCTGTGACATTGGTCTCATCAACAAAGTCGGCGGCATAGTCCACACCGCTCCAGGTGCTCAAGCCGCCCTTGTGATTGGCAACCACATCCTCCATGGCACCAGTACCTGCGGCCTTATAGGCATTGATGAGGTTGATCAGTTCGCTCTCGGTGCCAAAGTAACTTTTTGGATTCCACGTTGTGCCATTCACTGTGTAGGTCTGTCCACGGCCATGATCCAGGTAAAACACCGGGACAAATCCCATGCAATCGGGGTTATTGATCGAGTCGCCACGACGTGTCACCACCCATGAGCCATTGTGACCCGCGCGCCAGGCTTCATCCTCGGTGTTAAACACCGACTTGTCGGAGCACACCGTGGCACCACTCTGGGGCAACCACAGCAGGTCAATATAGGGTGCAATAACATCTTTCTGATTCAACAATTCGGTCCAGGTGGTAACGGGGATGTACCACTGGTCATTCTCCCCCCATCCCGCACCATACATAGTAGCCATCGTTTGATTTGGCCTCCCATCCGCGGGGCGGAAACTGTCCCAAAAGAAACCTTGCAACATCACGCCGCCGTAACCTGATGGCCACCCCTGGGCCATCGATCCCAAAGTCGAAAAAAGCGCTATAGCAATAAGCGCAACTATCTTCCTCATACCTAATTCTTTAAATAAAAGATGAAATTTGCGAGCAAAAATAATCACAAAATTAGGAAAAATCCAAGAAATCATTACTATCAGGAGAAAAGATTTTAAAAATAAACGTTTTCATGGCTCGATTGTCTAAGAAAATGTATAACTTAGCAGGTCAAAAAAACGATGAAGATGAAAAGATTGTTGATCACATTGATCACAGCAACGCTGGTCACCGGATGCTTGTGGGCCAGGGATGACGAGGTCATCGTCACAAGGCAAATCACCATGGCCTTCCGCAACTCGTTGCCCGACAAGACCATCGAGGTAGAAACCAAGCGCCTGACATTTAACAAGAAAGCGCCTGGCGAACTTGTGGCCGCCATCACACAGATGATGGACACCATCGCTCGGGAAGACTACCAGAACCGCACCTTTGTGATGCTGCTGGAGCCCAAGGGCAACGGGGAAATCGCCATTGCTGTACGCAACGACGACATCGTGACCCGAGGCCGACAGGACGCCACGATCTACTATGGAGACCTCGCGCATGGGCGTTACCACTTTGTGGTACTCACTGGCAAGGCCAACGACGACTTGCTGGAAAAAACGTTCAAGCGGCAAGGCAAGGTGAAGTTTGTGCAGGAATTTGAAATCGTGGACTACCCCACCCCGCGCTATCCCACCAACGTCATCGGCCAGTGGTCCCCATCAGCGGGGTTCAAGTGGGTCACGGTCATCATCAACGAGGACCCTGATGCCGACCGCAACTCATTTGACCGCCCAGCAAGAACCGAAGATTAAACCATAACTTGATATTGAGACAATGAATCCTGACCTTAAAAACAACCAGAATTATGTGATTGCCATCGGTCGTCAGTTTGGCAGCGGTGGCCGTGAAGTGGGCCAGCGTGTGGCACAACTGCTCGACATCAACTACTACGACAAGCAGTTGCTGCTCGAAGCCTCCAAGGCTAGTGGCATCAATGCCGAGATGTTTGAGGCTGCCGACGAGCGCACGCCCAAGTTCTTTCCCAGCCTGTGGCCATTGAATCTGGCGATGGCTGGATCGACATTCATGGGCGACGTGACGATGAGTGATGACAGCATTTACAAGGCACAGTGCCAAGTGATGAAAGACCTTGTGGACCGCAAGTCATGTGTCATCGTGGGTCGCACTGCCGACTATGTGCTGCGCGACCACTGCCCTGTCATCAGTGTGTTCCTGCACGCCCCCATCGACGACCGCGTGAAGCGCATCATGGCACGCGGCGATTGCGACACCCGTGAGGCCGCCGAGAAGCGCGCCGACAAGGCCAACAAGCTGCGCGCCGAGTACTACAACTTCTACACCGACAAGTTGTGGGGCCATGCCGAGAGCTACGACCTCTCGATCGACTCCAGCCTGCTGGGCATCGAGGGCACTGCCCAATTCATCGTCGAGTTCGTCAAGCGTCGCTTGGAATAAACGACAACCGCCTCGTTTTATCATAAAGGGAAAACAACAAATACAACAAATACAAATCTAGTTCTCAACGATTTGTATTTGTTGTATTTGTTGTTGTTTTAAAGCGGCGTCAGTCGATGAGGCGGTAGATCATGGCGTAGTTGATGGCCTCGGTGATGCTGTCGGTGTCGAATTTCTCCAGGATGCTTTTGCGGTAGCCTTTCACCGTATCAAACGATTTGAACATCAACTGGGCGATCTCCTGGGTGGTGTAGCCCATGGCCGAATACTTGAGAACCTGCGTCTCCTGCTCGGTGAGGGAGATGTAGGGGACCGACTGCCATGTGCCGCTCTCCAGGTCCAGGTTCCAACCCTCGTGCGTGCGGTTGTTGAACATGAGGATGGTGTCATCGCCCTGCTTGGTGGGGATGGAGGCCACGCACAGTGCGAGCCAAATCCTGCCGTCGGGCATCATCTTGAGGGGCGTCAGCTGATGGTTGATGGTCTGCACCTTCTTGGACACGGTGTTGATGACCCTGAAGTTGTAAGACAGAGTGTAATAGCGCTTCTCGGCAGCGGGGATGTCCTTGGAGAAATAGAAGCCCGAGGAATTGATTATCAACAGTCGCTTGAGATCCTCTTCGGGCACATTGTCGATGTAGAATTGATAGCCGATTTTTTTGACCTCACTGGCCGACAGGCCACACAGGAACAACGGGTTTTCGCTCACATACAGGAAATTCTTCTTATAGTAATCGATGATATAGACACTCTTGTAGGTCATGCGCGAGAACGCATCCGCCGCGTCCACTACGTCCTGGATACCCTGGTAATCCTCGTCGGTGATCCCCGTCACCGCATTATCCATGATAAAGAAATCCTCAACCCGTGCCATAAATATGATCTTTAGTAAGGGCAAAATTACACATTATTTTGCATATACACAAAATAACACCCTTTTGGGTGTTTAAGAAATGGTCACTTTTGTGTTATTAATGTGTAGCAGTACAGCATCGATGACGACAGATGTATTCAAGATGCGTGTGCTGATGAAAACCATCTGGCAAAAACACCCTTTTGGGTATTGTAGGCTCCTACGCTTACCAATAATTTTGCAGCAAAGAAACTAAAATCGATATCATTATGAGAACCATCATCACAACTATCCTTATTGCACTGTGCTCACTATTGAGCATACAACTTCAGGCAGCAGTACCGACCGACAGCCTCACCACCGCGGCTGGCGACAGCCTGAGCGTGCAACTGCAGGAACTCACGGTCGAGGCCCCTAAAGCCGTTATACGACGCGAAGGCATGAACTACACCATCAGCAACCTGAGCGGCACTTTCCTGGCCGATGCGGGAAGCCTTATCGACATGCTGCGCTGGACGCCCGGACTCGTTGTCAACGACGAGAACGACATCAAAACAGGCGACAACAAGAGCGTGGGCGAGATCTACATCGACGAACGCAAGGTCACCGACCGCAATCTGTTGCTCACCCTCATGTCTAACCAGGTGAGCAAGGTGGAAATCATCCGCGACTTGAGTGCCCGCTATTCAGGTCCAACTATCAAGATCACGCTCAAAAAGGGGTTGAAAGACTATCTGGGACTGAGCGTGGGCAGCACCACCGCATTCCAGCGCCGTGTGAGCGAGAGCACATGGGCCAATGCCAATGCAAAATACGGGAAATGGGCGCTTAATGGCTCGTTGCGCTACACCTTCAGCAACGGCAAGTCCTATGACTATAACCGGACGACCATTATCAACCCTGACGACGGCAGCCTTATTCTGGACGATTCCAGGGATGGAGGTTTCACCTACCGTCGCAACAACTGGTACTGGAATGCCGGCATCAACTACTTTGCCACTCCACAATTGACGCTCATTGCCCAATACTCGGGCAGCACGAGCGCAGGACGACTTACCCATTATTCTCTCCATGACCTACTCTATCAGGGTGTGGACAGCGTAGTTGACGAATTACAACATGAACCCAATGGGAATAGGCACAATCACAATGCCACTGCGGGACTGACCTACAAGCCCTCAGACGACAAAACGCTCACCCTCACGGTGAGTTACTCGAGGCGAACATCGGACAACATGCGAACTATCACCCTCACACCCGCCAACGGTGACGAGATGATCAACACGACTCACACCCAGAACCGTTACAACCTGTGGGACGGTGAGGCCAATTATGCCTTCCCGATTCTGGGAAGCGAAATTGAAGTAGGCACAAACCTGAGTTGGATCAGCAACAAATACAGTTACATCTACAATGACGCGGTTCAGCCCAGCCAACGAGACGATTTCACTGGCGCTTGGTATGGCTCGTGGAAGCGCGCCTATGGCAACTGGAAACCAGAGGTAGGCCTGCGAGTCGTCTATAATGACACGAGGCTCAAGCAGGATGACAACATTGATGACAAGCAGGAAAAACGCACCTCGTTGCGGCCCCATGCGTCACTGCTCTACACCATCAACGACAACTACCAGTTGAAGGCACAATACAGTGTGTCGGGCGGTTTCCCGTCGATGTCACAACTTAATCCGGCTACCGTCTATGAATCCATGTTTCACTACAGCAAGGGCAATCCTGACCTAAAGCAGTACATCTGGCACTACGCCAGCCTGAGTGCCAATCTCAAGGACTTCAGCGTGATGGCCTCATTTAATTGTACCCTGCATGACATTTTCACGGCCATTTTGCCCTACGGCGACGATTATTCCATCATTGACTTTCCCGTCAACAGCCGCTATAGCAACACATGGGCCTTGTATGCTGATTACTCGCACACTTTCGGTAAAGTAAGCGTCAATGCATCGTTGAGCGGCTATCTGTTCCACACCAAGTTTGACCGCATTGATGGCTACCTCAATCCGTCCACACGTAGCCAGTCCATGAGTGCCTATGCCCAAGCCCGCTGGCAATTCTGCAAGAACGGCGAGTTCTATGGTTCGGTGCGCTATACAA
>CAMVAP010000077.1 GCA_947165485.1 uncultured Prevotellaceae bacterium | reverse complement strand
CCTAAAGCCTAAAGCCTAAAACCTAAAACCTAAAGCCTAAAGCCTAAAACCTAAAGCCTAACTAACACCTAAAAGCTCAAACGGCATGGCCTGCGTAATGCGCACTTGCGTGAACTCGCCCACGGTGAGGGGCTTGTCCTTGGTGATGAGCACCTCGGGATCCACCTCGGGGCTGTCCCACTGTGTGCGACCGATATAATACTCGTCTTCCTCGCGATCCACCAGGACGCGCAGCGTTTGACCCACTTTCTGCTCTTGGATTTCCAGCGATATGCCCTCTTGCAGGGCCATGAGTTGTTGCAGCCGCTCCTGCTTCACTTCCTGCGGTGTGTCATCGCTCAGGTTGCTGGCTGCCCACGTGCCGTTCTCCTCACTGTAGGCAAACGCCCCCATGCGTTCAAATCGTGCCTCGCGCACAAAGTCCATCAGCTCTTCAAACTCCTGCTCACCCTCGCCCGGGAAACCCACCATCAGTGTCGTGCGGATGTGGATCCCTGGCACCTCATGGCGCAGGCGTGACAGCAGATCCAGCGTCTCCTGGCGGCTGATGTGGCGGCGCATGTTGGTCAGTACCTTGTCACTGATGTGTTGCAGGGCGATATCCAGGTAGGAGCACACATTGTCACGGCTCGCCATCACGGGCAGGATGTCGTATGGGAATTGGGTGGGGTAGGCATAGTGCAGCCTGATCCATTCCACACCCTCAATGTCGGCCATGCGGTCAATGAGTTCGGGCAGCATCATGCGACCTTCCAGGTCCAGGCCATAGGAGGACAAGTCTTGGGCAATGATGTTGAACTCTTTCACACCGCCAGCAGCAAGCCGCTGGACTTCGTCAAGCAGCAGCGGCATCGGTACCGAGGTGTGACGACCTGTGATAAGCGGGATGGCACAGAAGGCGCAGAAACGGTTGCACCCCTCCGAAATCTTCAGGTAGCAATAATGGGGTGGGGTGGTCAGGCAACGCTCATTGGCCAGGTCGTCGCGGTAGGCTTGACCCAGGTCGGCTAGCATGGTTTTCCAGTCAAATTTTCCATACATCCTGTCCACCTCGGGCAAAGCCTCGATCAGGTCGGCTCGGAATCGCTCTGACAGGCATCCCATCACAAACAGGTTGCGAATCTTGCCTTCTCGCTTGGCTTGACCCAGGCGCAGGATGGTGTCGATCGATTCCTGCTGTGCATCGGCAATAAAGCCGCAGGTGTTCACCACCACGGTCTCGCCGTCAATGCGCTTCGCGTTGTGCGCAACGCTATAGCCAGCAGCCTGCAACTGCCGCAACAAGTGTTCACTATCCACCAGATTCTTGGAACACCCCAGCGAGATAATATCTATCTTATTTTTCCTCATCCGCCCCCATTCTCTCCGTTAAATCCGTTAAATCCGTTTCCTCCGTCAGCTCCGTCACTCCCTGTTCACTCCAAACAGCGATTTAACAAACTCCCGCTTGTTGAAGATCTGCAGGTCGGTCATCTGCTCACCCAGGCCGATGTACTTCACGGGAATCTGGAACTGGTCGCTCACGCCGATGACCACGCCACCCTTGGCCGTGCCGTCGAGTTTGGTGATGGCAAGAGCGTTGACCTCGGTCGCCGCCGAGAACTGCTTGGCTTGCTCAAAGGCGTTCTGTCCCGTCGAGCCATCGAGCACGAGCAACACCTCTTGGGGTGCGTCGGGCAATACCTTGCGCATGGTATTCTTGATTTTGGTCAACTGGTTCATCAGGCTCACGTTGTTGTGCAGGCGGCCAGCCGTGTCGATGATAACCACGTCGGCATTCTGGGCCACAGCGCTCTGCACGGCATCAAATGCCACCGCGGCAGGGTCGGTGCCCATCTTGTGCTTGATCACGGGGACTCCCACGCGGTTACCCCATATCTCCAACTGCTCATCGGCAGCGGCACGGTACGTGTCGGCAGCACCCAGCACCACCTTGTTGCCCGCTTGCTTGAACTGGTAAGCGAGCTTGCCGATGGTCGTCGTCTTGCCCACACCGTTCACGCCCACGACCATGATGACATACGGTTTCTGGTTCTCGGGAACAGTGAAGTCCTCAAGTTCGGCGTTATTGTTGTCAGCCAGCATCTGTGAAATCTCGTCACACAGCAGCTCGTTCAACTCATCGGTGCCCACATACTTGTCGCGGGCCACTCGGGCCTGCAACCGATCAATGATTTTTACTGTGGTGTCAACGCCCACGTCGCTGGTGACAAACACCTCCTCCAGGTTGTCGAGCACATCGTCATCAACGGTCGATTTGCCGGCAACAGCATGTTTGATTTTCTCAAACACGCCTTGTTTGGTTTTTTCCAAGCCCTTGTCGAGCGTCTCTTTCTTCTCGCGAGAGAATAATTTCTTGAACAGTCCCATACTTATTTCGTCTTTTGATATTTGGGGACAAAGGTACAACAAAGTTTTCACTTTTCTATTTTTGCTCCCCAGTTATTTGAATTTGGGACACGGGGACGGTTCTTTTGTCCCATTTTGACCCTAAAATGGGACAAAAGAACCGTCCCCGTGTCCCAAAGGGATGATGTTGTCAAACGGATTTTTGCGGTTTTGCGCAACTTTAACTATCTTTGTGCTCTTCTATTAAAACAATGATATGAGACATATTACGTTTTTATCGGTTATTGCAGTGCTGCTGGTTGCGTGTGGATCCAAGCAGGAACCACATCCCGAACGGCCCTCGGCGCTGGAGCAGGAAATGGCTGCGCTCTATGGCGAGAACAAGGTCATCGAGGGTGATTACCCCGATTCGCTCGCTGTCGAGGCCGCCAATGGCATCTTTGTCGGCCAGCGCGATAGCTCGTTGCTCGCCTTCAAGGGCATCCCCTATGCCGTCCAGCCCACGGGTGGGCGCCGATGGCAGGTCGCTCAGCCCGAGCATGATAGCCGACTGGTGCGCGAGGCTAAATACTTTGGCCACACTTCTATCCAATCTCGCAGCCAGGGCAATGCTGCCTCGCTCTATCCCCAGGGCGAAGATTGCCTGACGCTTAACATCTGGACCACCGCTCAGGGCATGCGCACTGCTCGCCGCCCGGTAATGGTGTGGATCCATGGTGGTTCCTATGTGTGCGACGGCACGGCCAATCCCCGCAACTGGGGTGACCGCTTCGTCAAGGCGCACCCCGAGGTCGTTTTCGTGTCTATCAACTATCGCTTGGGTCTGCTCGGTTTCCTTGACTTATCCTCGTTGCCCGACGGCAAGGACTATACGCGCAGCGGCAATCTGGGCCTCCTAGATCAGGTTGAGGCCCTGCGATGGGTCAGGAGGAATATCGCGGCCTTTGGTGGCGACCCCGATAACGTGACCGTCGTGGGTCACTCGGCAGGGGCGGGGAGTGTGGCGCTGCTGGCCAGCATCGATGAGGCGCAGGGACTGTTCCATCGTGCCATCATGCAGAGTGGCAGTGTGGCTTTCGCCAGCAGCCGTGAGGACTGCCAGCGCCTGACCCATCGTGTGCTCAAAGCAACCGGTGCCAAGACCGTTGCCGACCTGAAGCGCCTCTCTATAAACCAGATTATTGCCCTCAATGATGAGGTGGGTGAATTTTACCGTTTCCCCGAGCGTGACGGCCAGTTGATTCCCGAGGATCCTTACAGCCGCTTTGATGGCTTCAACGCGGGCATCGATATGCTCATCGGCACCACTGCCGACGAGGCGCGCTACTGGATCGATGCCATGGGCGGCGAGGAAAAGTTTGACGTGGCCACCCGGTTGTGGGCCCGTTACATCATCTTGTCGCTCGACAGCGCCCAGCGCAAGGGCGCCAGCGATTTCCTTGATGAGGCCGGGGAATATGCCGATAAGTCATGGGCAGTGTGTGAGTTCCTGAATGACTTGATGTTCCGCGGACCTGCCATCGAGATGGCCCAGCGTCATGCCTCATCGGGAGGCCGGACCTATATGTACTACTGGAACAAAGGACTGAAAGCTCCTGTCTACGGCGCTTGCCACGGTACTGAGGTCTCCTATGTGCTGAATACGGGGCGCCAGATCAAGGGTGGGGATGAACACAATCCACAGTTGGCGGCCAATGTGCAGCAGATGTGGGTGAACTTCGCTGCCACGGGCAATCCCAGTATTGAAGGGCACTATTGGCCAGCCTATGAATCGACGCAACGAGCGACAATGCTGCTTGGGGACTCCATTCGTCTGGAAAATGACCCTGCGGCCCGGCAACGTCAACTCATCGCCCCGCTCATGCGGGAATATATCTCGCCCATCTTCAGCGACCTGCTCGACAAGGCCCCGTGGTATGCGGGCATAGCACTGGGCTCATTTGTTGCCCTGTTCTTGCTGCTCATGTGGCTCTTTTTCCGTTTCCGCCGATTATTCAAGAAGAAAACTACAAAAGATACTGAAAAATGAAGAAGACAGTTTTTGCAATGATTATGGCCGTCAGTGCCTGGCTGGGAGTTGCAGCCCAGCAGACCACTTATGTACCTAGCGAGGCCAACCTCAAGGCCCGCCAGGAGTTCCAGGACAATAAGTTGGGTGTGTTTATCCATTGGGGCGTCTATTCCATGCTGGCCGACGGCGAGTGGGTCATGCATAACAAGAAGATTGACCGCGATGAGTACGCCCAGCTGCCAGCGGGCTTTTACCCCTCGCGCTTTGATGCCGACCAGTGGGTGCGCGCCATCAAGGACGCGGGTGCACGCTACATCTGCATCACCTCGCGCCACCACGACGGCTTCTCGATGTTCAAGAGTAACGTGAGCGACTACAATATCGTGGATGCCACGCCCTTCAAGCGCGATGTCCTGAAGGAACTGGCCGACGCTTGCCAGCGCCATGGTATCAAGCTGCACTTCTACTACTCCCACCTCGACTGGCACCGCTTGGACTACCCCCTGGGTCGCCACCAGAACGACTTGCCCCACGACCCCTCGACCAACAACTGGCCCCAGTACTACAAGTTCATGAATGACCAGTTGACCGAGCTGCTCACCAATTACGGCCCCGTGGGTGCCATCTGGTTTGACGGCAAGTGGGAACATGACACCGATCCAACCCCCTTTGACTGGCAACTCGACGAGCAATACGCCCTCATCCACCGCCTGCAACCGGCCTGTCTCATCGGCAACAACCACCACGAGGTGCCCATCGACGGCGAGGACATCCAGATCTTTGAGCAGGACATCCCTGGCGAGAACACCGCGGGCTACTCGGGCGAGAGCGGCATCAGCCACCTGCCTCTTGAGACCTGCATGACGATGAACTACACCTGGGGTTACCGCATCACCGACAAGGCTTACAAGAGTGCCGACGAGATCATCCGCACCCTGGTCAAGGCCGCAGGCCGCAACGGCAACCTGCTCATCAACGTGGGGCCGCGCCCCGATGGCTGCCTGCCCACCGAGGCCGTTGAGCGACTCCATGCCCTGGGCAAGTGGATGCGTGTCAATGGCGAGAGCATATACGGCACCCGTGGCGGTATCATTCCTCCGCACGATTGGGGAGTGACCACCCAGCGTGGCAACATCCTCTATGTCCACATCCTCAACCTCAAGGACAATGCCATCTATCTGCCCCTGAGTGGCAAGAAGGTGAAACAGGTGAATCGTTTCAGCGACAAGTCGCGCCTGCGCTACACCTCTACTGGCGATGGGATCACCATTCAGCTACCCGCAGTACCCACCGCTGTTGATGAGATACTGGAATTGAACTTGCGCTGATTCATATCCCTGAAAGCCGTAAAATTGACAAATCTTGAGAAATTATTTGCTTTTTGTAATTATTAACAATAATTATTAGCATGGTTCAATCATTTTTATATAGTTTTGCATGTGAGAATGAAAATACTTGAAATTGAAACTATATTTAAAAGTAGTATTAAGTAGTATTTTTCCATAATTTATTAATTTAACTTTACGCATTATGAGAAAGTTTACAATTCTTTTATTAGCCTTGATTGCTAGTGCATTTGCGCTAGAAGTCAATGCAGGTCCCACTAAGGCACCTGCTCGCTCTGGTGTGTTTAACTATCTCCCCGATGGCTTCCAGCAGGTGGGTGGTACATCGATTTATTACGATGTCTCCAACCGTACTGCCCCTGGCCCTGGTAGCCAAACCGGCTACAGTATCATTGGTGAGATTGAAGGCAAGTATTATTCGTCAACCTATGAGAGGAATGATACGACCAAGAACCTTTGGGGTACCATCACTGGTATCGATTATCGTGAGGGCGCTGGCTTCATTGCCGCCCTCAAGGTGAACAATGCCAATGCTACCTACTTTAATGCCGCTTCGGGCACGACCTCTGCTGGCGTTAGGATGACATCGAGGATTGAGCCCCACGGCGATGTCGCAGCTTTGATCACTTACACCCTCCACAACACCAACAATGCTGATGTGACAATCAGTGCTGGCGTTTGGGGCGATATCATGATCGGCGATAACGATGCCGCTCCCCTGGAGCGTCTTGTACATGAGGGTGATACCTATGGCTTGAAGCTGAAGTACAGGAATACTCCTAATACTCCGCTGATGTGCGTCCTCTTTGGTGAGGGTGTTACTGGTGTAACTCCTGCCGATGATTTCTGGTTTGGTTTCTACAGGAATAACTATGAGGCTGCCGAGGTTATTGGTAACTATGACAACCACTATGAGGAAGTTCACAGCATCCTTGGCTACACCTGGACGACCGAGGAACTTGATCCTCACTACATGCAAGAGAATGGCAACTACGACTCCGGTATGGGCTTCTGCTGGAAGAACCGCATCATCCCTGCTGGCGAGACCATCGAGTTGTCTTACCTCATCAGCGTGGGTGAAATCGAGTATGAGGAGCCCTTCGTTCCTGGCGATGACCGCTTCGAGTACACGGTCGAGGCCTTCGACTTTGAGGGCTGGAATGACCTGAGCGTTGCACATCCCGCACATGTCTTCGGTTACTATGAGCACCCCTATGGCCAGAATGGTTACATCGAGTATCAGGTGGACGGCATGAGGTCATGGACTCGCATCCCCACCCAGCTCATCTCTGGTGAGAACTTCGATCTGCCCTTCGACATGTTCTTCAACGAGGACATCACCACGACCCACGTGCTTGAACTCCGCTTCAACGATGGTCTGGATAACATCACTCCGATGACCGGACTCTCATGGACCGATGTTCGCTCAATTCCTGTCAGCGGACTTGAGGACCGTGCTTACACTGGTGAGCCTCAGACCTACGAGGTGACCGTTGGCGGCGGCGAGCCCTTCATCATTGGTGAGAACGGTGAGTACGTTGAGCCGGGTGACTATACCTACGGTATCGAGGGCGATTTTGATGAGAATACCATCGGTATCAACGAGGTGGGCTTCTCCATCACTGTTGGTCAGACCATTATCCGTGTGACTGTGCCCGAGAATTGCTTGTATGATGGCAATGAGCACCCTGCAACCGCCCAAATGATTGTTGGTGATGGACAGATTGTTGTCACCTATGTGAACACCGCTACCGGTGAGGTTTCTGAGAATGCTCCCGTTGAGCCCGGTACCTATGATGTTTATGCCGAGGTTGTAGGATCTGTTAACTACAATGATGTCGCTAACACTTATTATGGCACCTTCACCATCGACAAGCTCCCCAGCAAGATCGACTTCACCATTCCCGAGGATTGTGTATATGATGGCAATGCACACGCTGCTACCGCAACCCTCGTTGAGGGCGATGGCATCCTCACAATCACCTATGTGGACGAGAATGGCGTGGCTTCCGAGGAAGCTCCCGTTGAGCCCGGTACCTATGTGGTCGTTGTAACTGTTACCGAGACCAACCACTACTATGGTCTTGACGAGACGGTTGGCTCCTTCACCATCGACAAGGCTCAGAGCAAGATCGAGTACACCATCCCCGATGATGTAATCTTCGATGACAAGCCTCATGGCGCTACCGTAACCCTCGTTGAGGGTGATGGCGTTCTCACCGTGACCTACAAGAACACCACAACTGGTGAGATCCTGACCGAGGCTCCCACCCAGGTGGGTAACTACGATGTGATCGTAGTGGTTACCGAGACCGATCACTACTATGGCATTAGCCAGACCACCATTGGCAACTTCAGCATCCTGTCCAAGCACACCGGCATTAATGAAATGACCGTTGACAGCGAGGATAACGGCGAGTGGTACACCATCGACGGTCGTCGCGTGGCTGCTCCCAGCAAGGGTGTGATCTACATCCACAATGGTAAGAAGATCCTGGTGAAGTAATTTATCTGCGTCATTCATTGACGTGACATTTTCATGGGCAGCCCTGCAACAATGCGGGGCTGCCTTTTTAAAACCCTCTCTTGTACCATGTTTCCAAAATATTCCTTATCTTTGCACCTGCTTCTGAATATTTAACCACAAACTAGAAACTAGGCTTTAGGTGTTAGGCTTTAGGCTTTAGGCTTTAGGCGTTTGCGGATGCCAACTAGAAACTAGAAACTAAAAACTAAAAACTAAAAACTAAAATATGAAACCGACATTCCTTCTTGCCATCCTGATGATGGCCTTCAGCGTGAGCCTCAGCGCCCAGGACAACCAGGAGCGCATGACCGAGTCTTGCACCAGCATCATGGTGGGTAAACAGGCCAGTGCCGACGGCTCGGTCATTACATCCCACACCTGCGACGCACGTTACCGCACCTGGATGGCTATTGTCCCCGCCCGTGACTACGAGCGTGACACGGTCACCGCCGTTTACCGCAACCGCTTCCACACCCAGTCCGCCACCGATAGCACGGGTATGCCCCGATTGGGCGTGATTCCTCAAGTGCGCCACACCTACCGTTTCCTCGATACCGCCTATCCCTGCCTCAATGAGAAACAACTTGCGATGGGCGAGACAACAATATCAGGGCGCGACACGTTGCGCAACCAGGCCGGAATCTTTATGATCGAGGAACTCGCACGCATCGCCCTTGAGCGATGCACGACCGCACGTCAAGCCATCCGCCTCATGGGCGACCTGGTCAAGAAATACGGCTATGGTGACAGCGGCGAGTGTCTCACCATCGCCGACAAGGACGAGGCCTGGCTCTTTGAAATCTTCGGAGAGGGACCCAAGCGCATTGGCGGTGTATGGGCCGCTGTACGCATCCCCGATGACGAGGTAGCCGTTTCGGCCAACATCTCACGCATCGGGACACTCGACCTGACCGACCCCGACCACTATATGGCCAGCGATAACGTCTTTGATGTTGCCAGGAAATTGAAACTATGGGATGGTAAAGAGCCTTTCTGTTTCTGGAAGGCTTATAGTGGAACCAACTACCTCAAGCAGGTCAAGAACTACAGCCTGCGCGAACTCTACATTCTTCAGCAACTCGCGCCCTCCTTGCATTTGACCGATAGCATCGAGAATCTCCCCGTCAGTGTGAAACCCGACAAGAAGGTCAGCGTCCAGGACGTCTCACGCTTGCTCGGCAGCTACTATGAGGGTACTCCGCTTGACCTGAGCGCGCGCCACAAGATTCCCAACCCCAAGCGCAAGGACAAGAAGGGTAACATTGTCGAGAACCAGCCCGACAGCATCGTCTCGCCCGTGGCCAACCCCTGGATTACCAACGAACAGTTGGCAATGTTCTATGCCATGGGTGACTCGGCCATGAAGTGGACACGCACGGTCAGCGTACCCTGGTGTTCCTATAGCACCGTGATCCAACTGCGTTCATGGTTGCCCGACGAGATTGGCGGCGTGGCATGGGTCGCACTTGACAACCCAGGACAGAGCCCCAGGTTCCCCATCTTCTGCGGCAACACCGACCTGCCCGCATCCTTGAAACTGTGCGGACACAGCGCCGACAATGATAACACCGCCCTGTGGCAGTTCCGCAAGGCCAACCGTCTCGCCTCCCTCCGCTGGGGCGTCTTCCGCAAGACATTGGAACCCGCGCGAGACCATTTCCTCGACAAGGGACTGCGGGAGCTTCCCATGATTGAGAACGCCTGGCAAGACCTCAACGCCACCGATAGCAAAGCCGCAGCCCGCCTCCTTAACGACTACACCCACGACATGCTAGGCGCCGCCGCCTACCGCTGGCAACAACTAGCCCACGACTACTGGCAACAAACCTGGAAAGGCTTCTAACCCCACCCATCCCCCAATCCAGTGTCAAAGCTCCGGTGTCAGTATAAGCACCCTCAAGCCAGTGTCAAAGCGCCGGTGTCAGTGTCACAGCCCCGGTGTCAGTGTTAAAGTATGCTGCGGCTCTGCCGCAGCCCCCATGCAACTCTCACCCCCA
>CAMVAP010000076.1 GCA_947165485.1 uncultured Prevotellaceae bacterium | reverse complement strand
ACACCACTTCTAAGGAAAGAAAAAGTGTCAACGATGTCTTGAGCTACGATAACTAACAACTAAAAACTAACAACTAAAAACTAACAACTAAAAACTAACAACTAAAAACTAACAACTAAAATACCTTAAACAACAGCTATAGCAACTATGAAACCCGAAGAAAGAAAACGAGACCTCTATTTCTTGAAGCTGCTATCCCGTAGCTTCCCCAATGTGGCAACTGCCAGCACCGAGATCATCAATCTGGAAGCCATCTTGAACTTGCCCAAAGGTACCGAACACTTCCTGGCCGACCTGCACGGCGAGTATCTGGCTTTCCAACACGTGTTGCGCAATGCCAGTGGTAGAATCAAGCGTAAAGTAAACAATATCTTTAATGACTCCCTGAGCGCACGTGAGCAGAAGGACCTGTGTACCCTCATTTACTATCCTGCCGAGAAATTGGAACTTGTCAAGGAAGAACTTACCGACAAGGACGACCTGGATGATTGGTACTTCATCACCATCAACCGGCTGGTCAGGGTTTGTCGTCATGTGTCGTCCAAGTATAGCCGTTCCAAGGTTCACAAGGCTCTGCCCGAGGATTTCTCCTACATCATCCAGGAGTTGCTGCATGAGCACAGCAGCGATCCCAACAAGCAGGCCTATGTCGATGTCATCATCAAGACCATCATCTCGACCAACCGTGTCGATGAATTTATCATCGCCATGTGCAACCTCATCCAGCAGCTCACGATCGACATGCTGCACATCCTGGGCGACGTGTATGACCGCGGCCCCAGTCCCGACAAGATCATGGATATCCTGTGCAACTACCACAACTTTGACATCCAGTGGGGTAACCACGATATCCTGTGGATGGGAGCGGCAGCCGGTAACGATTGCAGCATTGCCAACGTGCTGCGCATCGCCCTGCGCTACGGCAACCACGGTGTGCTGGAGGACGGTTATGGCATCAACCTGCTGCCCCTGGCAACGTTTGCCATGGATACCTATGCTGGCGACCCCTGCGAGCGCTTCTTGCCCAAGGACGGAAGTGCCAAGGACCCCAAGCGCGCCCGCACCGCGCAACTCGTTGCCCAGATGCACAAGGCCATCAGCATCATCCAGTTCAAGCTCGAAGCTGCGGCTATCAAGCGCCGTCCCGACTTCGGCATGAAGGATCGCCTGCTCATGGACAAGATGGATCTCGAGCGCGGCGTCATCAAGATCGATGGCAAGGAGTATGAACTGCTCGACAAAAACTTCCCGACGGTGGATCCCAAGCATCCTTACAAGCTGACTGCCGAGGAGGATTCTATCGTCCAGAAACTCCACCAGTCGTTTACCGAGAGCGAGAAGCTGCGCAAGCACATGAAGTGCATGTTCCGCAATGGCTGTCTCTACACCATCACCAACGGCAACCTGCTCTACCACGCATCGATCCCCTTGAACGAGGATGGCACATTGAAGGACGTGAGCATCCGCGGCGAGAAGTTCCACGGCAAGGCCCTGCTCAAGCGGGCAGGAAACCTCATCCGCGAGGCTTACTTTGGCTGTGAGGATCCCGACGAGCGCGCCTTTGCTCTCGACTACCTGTGGTACCTGTGGTGCGGACCCGATTCACCCGCGTTTGACAAGAGCAAGATGGCGACCTTTGAGCGCTACTTCGTGGCCGACAAGGAGACCCACAAGGAGGTCAAGGGCTTCTACTACACCATGCGTGACAACCCCGAGGTGGTGGATGCCATCCTCGACGAGTTTGGCGTCACGGGCGAGCATCGACACATCATCAACGGCCACGTGCCCGTCAAGACCATCAAGGGCGAGAACCCCATCAAGGCTGGCGGCAAACTCATGGTGATTGACGGCGGCTTCTCCAAGGCCTATCAGCCCGAGACCGGTATCGCCGGCTACACGCTGGTCTATCACTCCCAGGGCTTTGAACTGGTGCAGCACGAACCCTTCTCATCGATCGACGAGGCCGTAAGACTCGGACAGGACATCAAATCAACCATTAGCATCGTTGAGCATACCCACCAGCGCATCCTGGTCAACGACACCGACATCGGCACCGAGCTCCAGTCTCAGATCGACGACCTCAAGGAGCTGCTCGACGCCTACCGCTCGGGTGACCTCAAGGAGCGCAACCTGCGCCCCATCACCAATAAGCGATGATTTTAGGCTTCAGGCTTTAGGTTTTAGGTTTTAGGTTTTAGGCTTTAGGTTTTAGGCGTTTGCGGATGCCAACTAGGGACTAGAAACTAGGGACTAGAAACTAGAAACTAGAAACTAGAAACAAAAACGGCTTTAGGTTTTAGGAAAACGGATGCTACCTAAAACCTAAAGCCTAAAGCCTATTGTATTTATGGCTCGATTACTGATTATTGGTAGCAATTTAAACTAAAGGGTGATTTTTTAGTCCAAAGGATTGGACATTAAAAAAATGTTACTAAATTTGCAGTTTGTAATGAAATAGAAAATTCACATTATTCATTTATAAAAATAAGTAAAAAAGAAATGAAAAAGACTTTATGTGTTTTATTGAGTGCTTTGTTGATGTTCGGTATCTCGGGCTGTGGTTCAATGAATAACGCCACTAAGGGCGGTCTCATTGGCGGCGGCGGTGGCGCTGCTCTCGGTGCTGGTATCGGTGCGCTTATCGGTAAGGGCAAGGGTGCCGCCATCGGTGGTGCTATCGGTGCTGTGGCTGGTGGCGTGGCTGGTACACTCATCGGCAAGAAGATGGACAAGCAGGCTCGTGAGTTGGCTAAGATTGCCGGCGCACAGGTTGACACCGTGACCGACGTGAATGGCTTTGAGGGCATCAAGGTGACCTTTGACAATGGCATTCTCTTTGGTTTCAACAGCTCCAAGCTCGGCCAGAATGCACAGACTTCATTGAGCGAGTTTGCCGCATCACTGATCAACAACCCCCAGACCGATGTGCAGATCTACGGTCACACCGACAATGTGGGTACCCGCGCTGCCAACGAGAAGGTTTCCAATGCCCGTGCTACCGAGGTGAAGAACTTCTTGACCAACGCTGGCGTTCCCAGCTCGCGTCTCACCAGCAAGGGTCTGGCCTATGACTATCCCGTTGCCAGCAATGACACCGAGGCAGGCCGTGCACAGAACCGTCGCGTGGAAATCTATATCACTGCCAACGAGGACATGATCAAGGCTGCTCAAGAAGGCAAGCTCCAGTAATTAACACAGTTTACTGGAAAAATTCAAATGGTGGCATCCATGTATTGGGTGCCATTATTTTTTGCAAGTAGTTTGTTTATAGCGACTTTGATGTGTGCGGTGTTTGTGTTTTGGAAAATAATTTGTTGGTGTGCAAAAATTAAGTATCTGAAAATTAAGTGAATAGAAAAATTTTTGAAAAACTTTAGAAAATTCGGGATAAATTTTGTTGTTCAAAATATTCGTATTACCTTTGCGAGGATTTTGCCTTGATGGCAATTTTTTGTTGACAATTATTACTATAAAACCAACACATTTTCAACCATATATATAGCAATGGAACCTAACACCTACACCTATCAACAAGCCTATGAGGCTTCGTTGAAATACTTTGACGGCGATGAACTGGCTGCGAGGGTCTGGGCGACTAAATATGCCCTGAAAGATTCCTTCGGTCATCTTTATGAGTTGACCCCCGATGATATGCACCGTCGCATTGCACGCGAGATCGCCCGCATCGAGAATAAATATCCCAATCCCATGAGCGAGGACCGCTTGTTTGAGCTGATGAGTCACTTCCGTTACATCGTGCCACAGGGTAGCCCCATGGCAGGAATTGGTAACAACTTCCAGGTGGGCTCGTTGAGCAACTGCTTTGTCGTGGGACTCGATGGTGAGCCCGACAGTTATGGTGGCATCCTCAAGATTGACGAGGAACAGGTGCAGCTCATGAAGCGCCGTGGCGGTGTGGGGCATGACTTGTCACACATCCGTCCCAAGGGCTCGCCCGTCAAGAACAGCGCCTTGACTTCAACGGGTCTGGTGCCCTTCATGGTGCGCTACAGCAACAGTACCCGTGAGGTGGCTCAGGATGGCCGCCGTGGAGCGCTGATGCTCACCGTGAGCATCAAGCATCCTGATGCCGAGTCCTTTATTGATGCCAAGATGGAGGAGGGAAAAGTCACTGGTGCCAATGTGTCGGTGCGCATCGATGATGATTTCATGAGAGCCGCAGTCGAGGGTAAACCCTATCGCCAGCAATATCCCATTGATAGCAATAAGCCCGTCTATGAGCAGGAAATCGATGCTACTAGATTGTGGAACAAGATTGTACACAATGCGTGGAAGAGCGCCGAGCCTGGTGTTCTCTTCTGGGATACCATCATCCGCGAGTCGGTGCCTGACTGCTATGCCGACTTGGGCTTCAAGACCATCTCGACCAATCCTTGCGGTGAAATACCCTTGTGCCCCTATGACAGCTGCCGCCTCATTGCCATCAACCTCTATAGCTATGTGAAAAACCCTTTCACTCCCGAGGCATACTTTGACTTCGACCTCTTTGCCGAGCACGTGGCTTGCGCACAGCGCATGATGGATGACATCATCGACTTGGAAATGGAGAAAATCGAGAAGATTCTCGATAAGGTGAAATCCGACCCTGAGACCGATGAGGTAAAAACCACCGAGTTGAACTTGTGGAACAAAATCCGCAACAAGACCCTCAAGGGACGCCGCACGGGCGTCGGCACTACTGCCGAGGGTGACATGATTGCCGCCATGGGACTGCGATATGGCACGCAAGAGGCTACCGAGTTCTCAGTGAGTGTACACAAGGCACTGGCACTGGCTGCCTACGGCTCTTCGGTGCAGATGGCCAAGGAGCGTGGCGCTTTTGAAATCTATGACGCAAAGCGTGAACAGAATAATCCCTATATCAATCGCATTCGCGAAGCCGATCCGAAACTCTATGATGATATGGTGAAGTATGGTCGCCGCAACATCGCTTGCTTGACCATCGCGCCCACGGGCACTACCAGCCTGTTGACGCAGACCACCTCGGGCATCGAGCCCGTCTTTATGCCGGTTTATAAACGTCGCCGCAAGGTCAATCCCAGTGACAAGGATGTTCATGTTGACCTCGTGGACGAGAACGGGGATTCCTTTGAGGAATTTATCGTCTATCACCACAAGTTGGTGACTTGGATGAATGTGAATCATATCCCCGTTCGTCGTGATTACACACAAGAGGAATTGAATGCTATTGTTGAGCGCTCACCTTACTACAAAGCTACGGCCAATGATGTTGACTGGGTCAACAAGGTGCGTATGCAAGGCGAGGTGCAGAAGTGGGTGGACCACTCCATCAGTGTGACCATCAATCTGCCCAACGACATCAGTGAGGAAATGGTCAACAAGCTCTATGTCGAGGCATGGCGCAGTGGTTGCAAGGGTTGTACGGTCTATCGTGACGGCTCTCGCACGGGTGTGCTCGTTGCTCTGAGCGACAACGACAAGAAGAAGGAGAAAGAAAAGGAAAAAGGTGCCACCGAGGAGACTGCCGCTCGTTACATGGCCGAGGAAGAGCACATCCTCAAGCGTCCCGTGGAGCTGGAGGCCGATGTGGTGCGCTTCCAGAACAAGAAGGAAAAGTGGATCGCGTTCATCGGCTTGATCGACGGTCGCCCCTATGAGATTTTCACGGGTATTGCCGACGACGATGAGGGTATCTTCTGCCCCAAGTCGGTGACCAAGGGCAAGATCATCAAGGCCGTGGGCGAGGATGGCGTGAAACGTTATGACTTCCAGTTTATCAACAAGCGTGGATTCAAGACCACGATCGAGGGCCTGAGCGAGAAGTTCAACCCCGAGTTCTGGAACTATGCCAAACTCATCTCGGGTGTGCTGCGCTACGGTATGCCCATCCCGCAGGTACTCAAGCTCGTGAGCAGCCTGGAACTTGACAGCCAGTCGATCAATACCTGGAAGATGGGTGTCGAGCGCGCCCTCAAGCGCTACATTCACAATGGCGAAGCCGCTGCCGAGCGTTGCCCCAATTGCGGACAGAACACCCTCGTCTATCAGGAAGGATGCCTCATCTGTACCAATTGCGGCACTTCCCGTTGTGGATAACCCCCCAAGGGTGTTTTAATATTCATGTAAGGCAAAAGTCAGTTTTTTCAAAGCGTGTCCTGTCTCGGGGCACGCTTTGTTGTTAAAAGATAGAAAAGGGAACCCCTAACCCCTAAAACCTAAAGCCTAACCCCTAAAACCTAAAGCCTAAAGCCTAAAGCCTAAAACCTAAAACCTAAAACCTAAAACCTAATATCATCCGCAATCCCAGCAATAGTAGGCACGGGTGAAGTCGCGGGCCGCCAGGTCGTCATGGTTGACAAAGACAAATCCGCTTCCCATGTCTCCCCACATTACCAGTTCCTTGCGGTCAACTGGTGAGAATTGGGAATCCAGCTGGAACAGCAGTGTGTCGTGTTGGTCAATGTCACGGCGCGCCTCGTCTTGAGAGTAAACGGGATAGCCCAGCATCTGGTGGCGTGGGCGCTTCATGCCCAGGTTTTTCTCAAAGTACAGGCAATCGTCATTGTCCAGGTATTCATACCACATCTTGTCCTTGTGCTCAACACCCGTGATTTCCTTAATGATTTCAAAGAACAGTCGGTTAAAGCCCCCGTCGTTTACACCCATTGATGTTTGCTCAGCTACCACGTCGATGGCAACCTCGCGCTTGATGGGCGTGAACTGCCCATCTACGGTGTCATGAGTAGGAACAACAATGGCTTGGGGCGCCTCGTTGATGGTTTCATGATAGACGATGCGGAATCCCGTGCCATCCTCATTGTAATTGCCCTGACAGCCGTACATCCGGTCGGGATTCAGGCTGATGAACCACTGTAGCAAGCCTTGTTCGGGCAAGGGGGATTTCAATCCGGCCTCTTCACAGTTGATCTGCATGAGCATCATCATGGGCTTGCCCAGCTCATCTACAGGATATTCCTTGTCGGCTGACCAATAAGGCTTCCCACCGATCTTGCTGCCCGTGATGATGGGTTGACGTTGCTCATCCAGTACCAGACGGTAATGGTCACACGTCGTTCGCTTGGCTACTTCCTCTGCAATCAGTAAAGCCCTTTCACTCACTTGTTCCATATCCTAAAACCTATAGCCTAAAAAAACCTTCCACATTATTGATGCATGGGCAGGCGCGGGCATCAAGGATGCAGATGCGCCACTCCCTGGCAGTCTTCTCGTGGAAGCGCACGATGCGTTTGTAGCCGATGGTGGTCGTCTCTTCATCCACGAGCACAGGCACCCACTTGCCGCAGCATGTCTTGTACTCAATGACAAACTCCTTGACGCGTTGTCCCAGTGGTATGTATTCCTGTAGCATGATACAGTTCAGGGTGACATCCTTCTTGGTCTTGATCTCGATGTCGGCGCTCGTCACGTTGTCACTCGATGCCCAGTAGGTATCCCACTTGCCGTCACCCATTTTCTCGGCACCATGTGACTTGTTCCTCGTGTTGCTGGCACTGAACTTAGCCCCAGCCAGCAGGTTGTTGCTCAAATCACGGTTGATGCGCTCGTGCCACTGCACGGCAATCGCCGAGTCGGTGGGGTGGATAAGGCCGTTGCGATCCACGGGGAAGTTGAGCAGTAGCGTGCCGTTGTGACCCACACTGCGGTAATACAGGTCGGTTAATTCTTCCACGCTTTTGACCTTGTCATCCTCGCTCTCGTGGTAGAACCATCCGGGGCGGATGCTGGTGTCGCACTCGCTGGCACACCACGCGTCACCATCGGCATGACCCGATTGCAGTTCCTCATATTGCGGATAACCGGGATAAACGTCCTTGCTGCGCACAAAGGCCCAGTTGGTCGCATTGGCAAATCCTTTTTCATTGCCCACCCAGCGGCACCCGGGGCCACCGTCCGAGAAGATGATGGCATCTGGTTGCAAGCGGTTCACGATGCCCCAAGCCTTGGGGTAATTATAGTAGGTGCTGCGGTCAATCTGGCGCTTCTCGTTGGCTCCGCCATACCAGCCGTCGCCACCGTTGGCCCCGTCAAACCACACCTCAAAGATGTCGCCATACTGCGACATCAGTTCCTCCAGTTGGTTATAGTAATAGGTGACATATTCCTGTGTCCCATAGCTGGCCTGATGTCTGTCCCAGGGCGAGAGGTAAACGCCCATCTTGAGGCCATACTTCTTGCAGGCCTCGGCGAGTTCTCTCACAACATCTCCATTGCCGTCGCGCCAGGGCGAATTGGCCACGCTGTAGTCGGTATATCGGCTGGGCCACAGGCAGAAACCGTCATGGTGTTTGCACGTGAGGATCACCCCCTTCATGCCAGCATTAACGAGTGTCTGTGCCCACTGTTCGCAATCCAGCCGTGTGGGATTGAATGTGCTGGCCTGTGTGTCACCATAGCCCCATTCCATGTCGTTAAACGTGTTCAACCCGAAGTGGATAAACGCATACGTCTCCATCTGTTGCCACGCCACTTGCGCCTGCGAGGGCACTGGCCCCACAGCATCGGGAGCCTTGCTGTTGTCGGCCATTGAGGTGTTGCAGCACAGCATCAATGCTATCAACAAGAAAAATGTTCGGTTGAGCTTCATGTCTTTTCTATGATTCGGTGAGCTTGACGGTGTCGCCCAGGGTGACTTGTTTTTGCTTGTAGAGCAAGCCAAGGGCTTTCTTGAAGTCCTTCTTGCTGCAATTGAAGGTGGCCATGATTTCATCTGGAGAACTCTTATCGGTAAGGGACATGGTGCCATCATGATTCTTCAGGTGATCAAGAATGCGGCTGGAGAGGTCATCGACGCGCATTTTCTCAATTTTGGCCAGTGTGACATCGACCTTGCCGTCGGGGCGTACCTGCTTGACAAAGGCGGTGAGGCGGTCGCCCACATTGACATTCTGGTAGGTCTCGTTCTGGTAAATCTGACCCCAGTGCTCATTATTGATGATGACCCGGTAGCCCAAATCGCTACGCTGTACCACGAGCACCTCCACCATCTCGCGGTGGTAATAGTCGGGCTCGGTCTGGTTGAGGAATTTGGCAAGTTTGGCACTGGCAACGATGCGCTGGCTGGCTGGGTCAAGATAGACCCGCACGATGTAGCTGCGCCCCACCTTCATGTCCACCCGTTGCTCGCTGAAGGGTACCAGCAAATCCTTGGCTACCAACCCCCAGTCAAGAAAGGCGCCCACCTTGTTGACCGCCTTGACGCGCATCAGGGCGAAGTCGCCAACTACGGCCTTGGGCTCCTCGGTCGTCGCAACGGGGCGATTCTCGCTATCGTTATAGACAAACACTCGGATGTTGTCGCCCACTTGCATCTCGGGGGTGAGGTAACGCTTGGGCAGTAACACCTCGTGGGTGTCGTCATCGATGAGGTAAGCGCCAAAATCGACGGTGCGATTGATGCGCAACTCGTTGTATTCTCCAATTTTCATTGTGGTTCGCAGTTTTCAGTTTTCAATTTTCAGTCCCTAGTTTCTAGTCCCTAGTCCCTAGTTGGCATCCGCCTAAAGCCTAAAGCCTAACGCCTAAAGCCTAAAGCCTAACGCCTAAAGCCTAGCTAACGCCTAAAACCTTATCTTTTGCAAAGTTCGGCAAAAAAATCCATTTCTCAACTTGCTTTTCCCCAAAAATGTACTAATTTAGCAAAATAAAACAAATGACACAAAGCTAAATCACAATGAAAATCAAGTTTTGTACAATATGTATATTGTTGTCATTCATGATGTTAGTGTCATCATGTAGTGGCAGCTCATCGTCAACGAGTAGTGATGTCAGGCCCGCTGTGACAGTCAAATCGCAACAGTTGAATGATAGTTCTTCCTTCATGCTGTCCAATGGTGAGCGTTGCTCCATTGTTGCCGAGGCCTCGATAGATTACCCCGTCGGCGCGGGAGAGGGCATCAAGGTGGACAGCTTGCAGCGTCTGTTTGCTGCATGTGTGCTGGAGTCGGGCGACACGCTCTCATTGCAGGATGCCATGCGACAGGTGGTCACCAATAGTATGCACCAGTATGATTTCATGCAGGAACCTGCCACCCAGGAGGCCATGGCACATGATGAAGAACTCACGACACTCAACTACGCTACAAGCACCCGCATCTCTCCCATCTACAACAAGAACGGGGTGGTGACATTTGAGCGTGTTGATGTGGTGAAAAAGAATGACAAGGTGACATCGGTGACCCACCGTTACTATAGTTTTGATGTCGAGAACCAGACGTTTATCGACGTGAGCCGCCTCTTCCGCGATGATGCCGTAGCCGATGTGTGCCAGCTGCTCAGAAAGCAACTGTTGGCCCAGAACAATGCGACGGGTAACGAGCAATTGAACGACCTGGGCTACTTCAATGTGGAGAACATCTCAGTAACCAGCAATTTCTACTTCGACGACAAGGGGGTTACTTGGAGCTATCTGCCCAACGAGTTAGCTGTTGAGGCCGTGGGCGAGCCTAGAATCACCATCCCTTACGTCGATCTGGAAGATTACCTGTGCGATGACAGCATTCTCAAG
>CAMVAP010000075.1 GCA_947165485.1 uncultured Prevotellaceae bacterium | reverse complement strand
TGACTTTCTCGGCAGTCCAACCGTGAGGCACACCGCGGCGCACCTGGATGCTGTCGGGCACCGAGCAGCCAAAGGCCTTGAGGTAGTTGTTCAGCGCAAACTTATGGAAGGTCAACGCCTCGACCAGCACGTTACATGTCGAGTAAGGCAGGTCTATCATGTCAAAGTAGCCTTGCAGCACGCCATTCTCACCAGGCGTGCCATGGATGGTGATGTAGGCATAGTCAAAGCGAATTTTCTCACCATCCATCATGAACGAAAAATCGTTTTTGTCAATGACGGGCTGGCTGCCATCGGGCAGGTTCACATGCCAGTCATTCTTCCTGATCATGACGATATAGACGTTGTAGCGGTCATGGTCAAAGGCCGCATCGAGCCCCTCGGCAGAACGCAGGGAGACTTCATATTCTGATGAATCGCCACCACACACGATGGCAATGGTTCTCTTGGTTGTATTCATTTGTATCATCGCGCACATTAAAATTCGGCTGCAAAAGTACATAAAAATTTGTGCTTTTTATGTACATTTGCGGCAAAATTAAACGACAATATTATGGACAGCAAGGAACTTTACGCAATCTACGAGCAACATCCTGTTATCACTACCGATAGCCGCGACTGCCCCGAGGGCAGCATCTTCATTGCCCTGAAGGGTGAATCGTTTGACGGCAACCAGTTTGCCGCCCAGGCGCTGGATAAGGGATGCGCCGTTGCCATCGTGAGCGATGAGCAGGTGTATAACGACTATCACGGTGACAAACAGATGATTCTCGTGCCCGACACGTTGCAGGCCTACAAGGACATGGCACGTGAGCACCGCCGCCGCTTTGACATCCCCGTTGTGGGCATCACTGGCACCAACGGCAAGACGACAACCAAGGAGCTGGTGCATGCCGTCCTGGATGAGCGGTATGACGGAATGGCCACCGAGGGCAACTACAATAACGATGTGGGGGTTCCCAAGACCCTGTTCCGCCTCAATGTCATGACCGAGATTGCCGTTGTCGAGATGGGTGCTAGCCATCCCGGTGACATCAAGACGCTGGCCGAGACCGCAGAGCCCACCTGCGGCTTGATCACCAACGTGGGCAAGGCACACCTGCAAGGCTTCGGCTCACTGGAGGGTGTCATCCGCACCAAGGGCGAACTCTATGACAACCTGGCGACGCGCCCTGACAGCGTCATCTTTGTCAACGCCGACAACGATTACCTGATGAACATTCTGCCCCAGGGCGTCAAGACCGAGTGTTACACCAGCGACGAGGGCAAGCAAGGTGCCCGCGTGTATGGACAGATGATAGCCTGTGACCCCTTCCTGCGCTTGAAGTGGCGTGAAGCTGATGGCGACTGGCATGAGGTGGCGACCCACCTCATCGGCAGTTACAACCTCGACAACGTGCTGGCCGCGGTGACCGTGGGTCTGCACTTTGAGGTAACACCCGAGCAGATATGCCATGCGATCGAGCACTATGAGCCGTCCAACAACCGCTCGCAGCTCACCCACACCGAGCACAACCACCTCATCGTGGATGCCTATAACGCCAACCCCACCTCGATGGCCGCTGCGCTGGACAACTTCAGCGTCATGGAGGTATCACCCAAGATGGCCATCCTGGGCGAGATGCGTGAATTGGGAGCCAGCAGCCGCGAGGAGCACGAGCGTGTGGTCGAGAAGCTGAAGAGTTGCCCGTTCGATGAAGTGTGGCTTGTGGGCAAGGAGTTCAAGGACATCGACTGCCCTTACCGCAAGTTTGACGACGTGGAACAAGTCAAGGCCGCCATCGCCGACTGTCGCCCCGAGGGCCGTTACATCCTCATCAAGGGCTCCAACGGCACCCGCCTGCTCCAGCTCCCCACCCTATTGTAACCCCATTTCCAGTAAAAAAAACGGAGGCGCGAATGGTTCGTGCCTCTGTTTTTTTGTAGGGGATAAACGTGTTGGCTTAGATAGGAGCGTTGAGGATGAGGTCGATGACGGCGTTGATGTCGGCAATGGTGACTTCACCGTCGTTGTTGACGTCGCCTGCTACGGTTTGTTTACCCGCCAGAATGAGGTCGATGACAGCGTTGATGTCGGCAATAGAGATCTCACCATCGCCATTGACGTCACCTGGGATTGCCGCCGCAGGAAATACCACAGTGTGGGTACTGACACTGGCCAGTAAGACTTGTTCACCGCTGCTGTAATAGTAGATCTTGGCAAAGTACTTCCAGCCATCGGTGACATTATCAAGATGGAACGTGACGTTGACCGACTCGCCAGGTGCAATCACCACGTGCTCGTTTTTAGCCTGTACCAGGGTGCCAGTGGTGCCATGCGTGCGCTTGTAGAGCTTGATTGACACATCCTCGTCATAGGTCGTCGTGCCAGGGTTGGTTGCGGTGAGCTGCACCGCAAACTCCCGCGCTGTCATGATTCTGGCAGCCGCATCTGTCACATTGAGAGGTTGCGCTTTTCCAGTCAAATTGGCGGCAGGCATCTGGTTAATCACAATCGACTTGGTAGCAAAGACATTTTTACCATCTTCATCATAGGTGAACTTGAGGGTCATCGTTCCCGCATTCTCGGGCATGTAGCCGAAATTCACCAGTCCCCGGGCATTGTTCTCCAAATCGACAAAACCACCCGATACAAACTTATTGTTGGCAAACATGTACAAGATGTCGTTGCGGGTGTTACCCAGGTTGGTCACATCAAGCGTCACATCAACGGGGCGACCATTATGCATATAGCCCGTGACGTTGATGTTGTTGACCTGGTAGGCTGGCTGGAGAGCATCACCATGGCCGATGATGTCACACCCGTTGCCGTTGATGACCACCTCGATGTAGTTGATGTCGGCTCCAATGCATGGTCTCCACTCGTTGGCATAGGGTACGGAATAGATGGGCACAATGCGGTAGGTGCCGCTAGTGATGCCGCTACCGAACGACAAGGTCGCTGACGGGTAGCAATAGTACCAGCTATTGAGATTGGTACGCTGATCTGTTTCCAGTATCTTGATGATCTCTTGATCTTTATACAATGCCCAGCCGTAATCAAAGTCGATGGGATCGTTCATGATGTTGAGGAAATGGGTCACCTGTGTCACCGAGAAATCTTGGCTGGTGGATGTGCGGGTGTTCTTGGAGCTCTGCACCTCGATATGCTTGGTAGCAACATCAAGGCCCACATCGCCAGCCGTGCCAGGCTGCAGTCCGGTGATTATCGCTTGATCAATCACATAACCATAGGTACCGCTGGCACTGCCCGTGCCCTGCAAGTCGGGGTTGAGCACACTCAGCAGAAAGTAGCCATTGCTCTTGCCATTCCATCCCCAGTTGAAGTGGAACATGCCATTGCCGTCATATCCATCGCAGATAAACGCATGACCACCCGATAGCTTGCGTCCACGATAGATGACAGGCCGCTTGGCCGTCAACTCGTCCAAGACCATCTGTTCCCATTGTTGGGTAGTATAAAAGCGTCGCTGGAGATATTTGGCAGTAGAAGAATAGTCAAAATACAGAAACATGGCCAGCGGTATATCCATCACCGATGCCGATGACGAACCGTCCTGGTAATCCATCTGCACCGTCTGAGCACAGTACAACGAGAGCTGTGCAACCGCCCTTGCCGCATCACTGGCAGTGTCGTCGGTGAGAAAAGTGTTCTGCATCGCATCCCAATTAAAGTCCACAGGAGGCAATGCGGGCATGTTGATTCCCAATGTCTCGCTCACATAGGCCGGAATCGTCATAAAAGGACGCGCCGGCCAGCGCCAGTAGTGCATCACCTGAGCCATCGCTGTGGCCACGCAACCCACCGCGGCATTGCTGCCCGACGACAAGACGGGAAACATCATGTTGTAGGGCGAACCTTGAGACCACACCGCAGTCACCAGCGGTGCTATGGGTGCCGCCCCACCGATGTGGGATGCGACTTTAGCGCCCTCGTCGAGAGCAGCGATCTGTGCAGCAAGGCCATCCAGCCACTCCTGCATGGATGCCGGAACATCCTGCATATCAATACTGCCGCTATCGCTGTAACCGAGCACTGCAGGCACCCTGTCATCGCCAGCGACAATGACATAACCGCCATCGACACGGTCAACATTGAACACATAATAGGGCGTAGCAGCAACAGACGCATGAAACGATGGAGCCTGATGCACCAGCTTGAGGTTGGCCGCAGGCATGTCACGACTGGACATGAAGCGGTTAGCTACTTGCCGTGCCTGACTCTCACTGACAATAGCCGCCCACATGGGACACAGAGCCACCAAGCACAAGATCACGATAAGGGTGCGTAAAGTTTTCATATTTGCAATCGGAATATCTAAATATACATGTTTATGTCATGCAAAGATAATAATTTTTCTTCATAATAACAAAACCATGAGCGCAATCGTCCTCTAGATTTGGAAATGATGTGGAATAGTGCTATTTTTGCAAAGAAAAAAACAATTCTAATCAAATAACCAAAAATGAAGAAATTATTATTGTTGATGGCAGTGGCACTTGGGGTGCTGACTAGCCATGCGGCGGTCAAGGTGGACCGCATCGAGCCCACCAACTGGTATGTGGGCATGAAAGATCCCAGTGTGCAACTCATGGTCTATGGCCAGGGCATACGCGATGCCGAGGTATCTATCAACTATGAGGGCGTTGCCGTTGATAGCGTGGTGCGCCTGGACTCACCCAACTACCTGCTCATATACCTGAACACCCGCAGTGCTCAGCCAGGTCAGATGGATATCACCTTCAAGCAGGGGCGCAGCAAGAAGAAAGTGCCTTACCAGCTGCTGGCCCGCGAGATGAGCGGTGAGCGGCGCATGGGATTTACCAACGCCGATGTGCTCTACATGCTGATGCCTGACCGCTTTGCCGACGGCAACCCCGCCAATAACCAGCTCGCTGGCATGGAAGCCTACAAGAACGACCGCACGCAGCCCAGCCTGCGCCACGGTGGCGACATTGAGGGCATCCGCCAGCATCTGGACTACTTCACACAGCTGGGCGTGACAGCCTTGTGGTTCACTCCCGTACTGGAGAACAATTCTCCCGACAGCCGCAATGGTTTCTCGACCTATCATGGCTATGCCACGACCAACTACTACAAGGTAGATCCCCGCTTTGGCACCAACGAGGAGTACCGCCGCCTCATCGATGAGGCCCACAGCCGCGGCCTCAAGGTGGTGATGGACATGATCTTTAACCACTGTGGTGACTACCATCCCTGGCTCAAGGACATGCCCAGCCACGACTGGTTCAACCAGCCCGACTACAAGAACAACTACTTGCAGACGAGTTACAAGTTGACCCCCGTGATGGACCCATACGCCAGCGAAGTCGATCTCAAAGAGACCGTCGAGGGCTGGTTTGTCCCCTCGATGCCCGACCTGAACCACCACAACGTGCACGTGATGAACTACCTGATCCAGAACAGCATCTGGTGGATTGAAACGGTGGGCATCGATGGAATCAGGATGGACACCTACCCATACGCCTATGCCGACGCCATGGCACGCTGGATGAAACGTCTCGACACCGAGTACCCCAACTTCAATACCGTGGGAGAGACCTGGGTAGAGAATCCCGCCTACACAGCGGCATGGCAAAAGGGCAACAAGATGGGCAAGCCCGAGAGCTACCTCAAGACGGTAATGGACTTCTCCTTCTACGAGAAGATGGATAGTGCCCGCCATGAGGAGACCGACGGCTGGTGGCGCGGCTACAACCGCGTGTACAACAGCCTGTGCCTGGATTATCTCTATCCCAAGCCCGAGAGTGTGATGGCCTTTATCGAGAACCACGATACCGACCGCTACCTGCACGACGGGCAGGACGTTGATGCCTTGAAGCAGGCCCTGGCCCTGCTGCTGACCATCAAGCGCATCCCGCAACTGTACTACGGCACCGAGGTGCTGATGAACGGCACCAAGCGCATCACCGACGGCAACGTGCGCAAGGACTTCCCGGGCGGTTTCCCAGGCGATGCCCACAACGCCTTCACCGCCGAGGGGCGCACCCCCGCCCAGAACGACATGTTCAACTGGTTGAGCGCACTGCTGCACTGGCGCCAAGGTAATGATGTGATTATCAAGGGCAAAATGATCCAGTTCATCCCCAAGGATGGCATCTATGTCATCGCCCGCAGCTACAAGGGCCGTCATGCCGTTACCATCATCAACGGCACGACGAGCGAGCGAGAGATGAAACTGGACCGCTACAACGAGGTGTTTGGTTCCACCACCGTAGCCCGCGACATTCCCACAGGCAGAAGCATCAGCCTTGCCAATGGCACAATCACCCTACCCGCCCGTGGCACGCTCGTACTGGAATTCTAACTAACAAAAATCGTAAGCCTAGAGATAATAATCAATTTTTCTTATTGATTATTACTTAACAATTACTATCTTTGCACAAATCTATGCGCACTTTCTATGGCAAAACTAGTAAGGTATTACGCACGAGGTAGAAACCCTAAAGGGTTCTGGGGCAAACGTGTTCTCAAGGACATGAACAGCAAGCATCATGCCGCATTGCCCGAATGGGTGCTGCCCGAGGTGCAAGCAGGCAACAATTGCCGTGTCCTGGACGTGGGATGCGGCGGTGGAGCCAACATCGCCCGCCTGCTTGAGAAGTTCCCCGAGGGCCATGTGACAGGCCTTGATATCTCAATGCTGGCCGTAGATGTCTCCATTGATTATAATTACCGGGCCTATAAGGACGGCCATTGCATGATTGTGGGCGGAAATGCCATGCAGATGCCGCTAGCCAAAGAGATTTTTGACCTTGTCACCGCATTTGAAACAATCTACTACTGGTCGTCGCTTGAGTATGGTTTTGTCGAACTACTGCGCGTGCTCAAACCTGGAGGGACACTAGTGATTGCCAACGAGAGGGACGGCTTGTTGCCCGAGGATGAAGTTCTGTACAAAACCGTTGGCACCATGCGCATCTATCATCCTGAAGAAATCGAACTGAGCCTGGCCGAGGCAGGGTTCATCAACATCCAAACCCGCATTGACGAGCAACGTCACTTCATCTGCTTCACTGCGACCAAGCCGCAATAGACCGCAATCGGGACAACAATGGATTTTTATATATTTATCGAGGGTGTGCAACTTATCGTTGCACACCCTCGATAGTTGTTGATGATCAATTCCCTTTATTCCACAAAGGACTTGAGCTCATACAGTGCTGGAGTGGCACGACCTGTCTCATGATTCCACAGGCCAGCGTTGTACCAGTTGTCATTGACGTGCAGCGTGTTCCAGTAACTGCCGCCCAAGCCATACTCGTTGGCCTCGGGGAACCACCAGAAGAGCCCCTTCAAGCGACTATAGGGCTTGATGCGTGCGATGAGGTCGGCAGTGAATTTGCGCTGTCCCTCAAGGGTCAGGGGCCACGTTGACGAGTAATCCAGGTCGCCCACCTTGTAGTGGTAGCTATAGCCCGTCTCCACAATCATGATGTCCTTGTCCTGGAACGAGTTGCTCACGCTGTTGAGCGCTGCGGCCAGTGTCGATAGGTCACCATGGAAATAAGGATAATAACTCAAGCCGATGATATCGTAGTCCACCTGCTTGCTCTTCATCTGGTTATAGAAATTGAGCAAGATATTGAGTTTGGCGACACGCTCGGTATGAAGGATGATCTTGGCCTTGGGGCACTCTTCACGGCAAGCGCGTCCAGCCGCCTTGAGAAGATTGGTAAAGCGTTCCCAGTTGGTCTCGTCGCCCACGTAGCACTTCTTGAGGTTGGCATTAGGGGTGCCCACGGGTCCCCACAACATGCCGTAACTGATCTCGTTGCCCGTCTGGATATAGTCGGGTGTCGCTCCCGCAGCCTTGAGGGCGCGCAGGCAGTCACGGGTGTATTCATACACCTGCTGTACCAGTTGTTCGTCATCCAGACTGGCCCACTCGGCAGGCGTGAACTGCTTCACCGGGTCGGCCCAGCTGTCACTATAGTGGAAATCGAGCATGAACTGCATTCCAGCCGCCTTGATGCGGGCGCCCAACACCTTGACCGTATCCAGATTCTGGATAACGCCCTGTCCCTTGTCGGCAGTTGAGGCATGGGCGGGGTTGACAAACAGACGCACGCGCGCCGCATTCCATCCCTGCTGCTTGGTCCAGGTGATCACATCATCGATGACCTGACCGTTCACGTCGTAGTAGTGGGCATTGTTGATGTTGTAGCGCAGGGCCATCTTCTGGTGGGCCTCATACTTGGTCAACATCGAGATGTCACCACCCACCACAGGGCCGTTGTAAGGTTCCTCCTCACCACCACCCAGGATGATGTCGATCACAGCATTGATATCGGCGATATTGATTTCGCCATCGCCATTCACATCACCCTGCATAGCATCATCACCGGTGAGGATTATATCAATCAAGGCATTAATGTCGGCGATATTGACCTCCATGTCGCCATTCACGTCACCACGCAACGCGGCATTGGCGCCGAGTGCAGTCAGCACCAGCGCCAATGTCAAGCAAAAAAATCTATATGTCATGTTCATGTTGATAGCTTATTTCAAGATAGCGTCAATCACAGCGTTGATGTCGGCGATGTTGACCTCACCGTCACGATTCACGTCACCCACAGGAGCGTTATCACCAGCAAGAATCAGGTCAATGAGGGCGTTGATGTCGGCAATATTGACTTCGCTGTCACCATTCACGTCGGCGGGGTCGTCATCGACCAGATAGGGCAGATATTCGGCAGTGATGTCCTTCACCTGATACTTGTTGGACTGAGTGGTCACCTCAAAGAAGGAAGTCTTGTTGATATAGGTCACGTCCTCGGTCTGCACGTTGCTGGGACCCTGGTTGAACACAAAGTTCATGTAGTAGTCCTTGCCCGTGATCTGATAAGTCCTGTAATAGAACTTGGTGCCATTGACCACACGGGTATCGGTAGTTGCCTCACCAGGCCAGTTACCGTTGAACTGCTTGTTGGAGCTGTCCCAAGTGTAATAGTTGACCACCTTCCAGTTGTTGGGGGCAACGGTCGGATCCTTGAGGAAGACGGTGATCTCATAGGGCTCAAACGTGGAGTTGTCAATCACATAGTTGCGGGTGATCACACCACTCACGGCGCCATTGATGAGCAGGCCCACCTTGAGCGTGGTCTTGCTCGAGATGTTGATGCTGGAACCGTCGGCTACCCTGGTACCGTTGCTGGCGGTGGGGGTGCTGCCATCGAGGGTATAGACGAGCTGGGCACCCTCGGTCTGGCTCACTGCTGTGAGGGTCACATTGATGGTCCCTTCATACTCGCCACTGGGCTTGCTGGCCCAAGCGGTCTCGGTGGTCTTGCTCAGCGCCAAGCGATAGTTAGTGCCACTGGCCACAACCACATAGGTAGCGGGAATCGTGTAGGAGGGATTGCCCATCGCGGCCATCATCACGCCATGGTCACCCACGGTGCGCTGCACATAGTAGTTACCACCCTGGCTGTTGGCCATGTTATAGGACACGCTGGTGTTGGTGATACCGGCCAGCTGTCGGGCATAGATCATCTGCTTGATGCTCTCCTTGTAGTCGATCCAGTGCTTGAGGAAGATACACGGTGTGCCAGGCATGGTGAGCAGGTAAGCATTGGCCGCCTCGATGTTGGTGCGGATGGGATCCTGCTGGTTGCTGGCATCGCGGTACTGGGTATCGTGGTTCTCGACAAAGGTAACGGCATAGCGCTTGTAGTTGGTCTCCTGGCACAGACCCTTGTTGGTAGAGGTGCCCAGGTTGGTCCACTTGTTGTTGTTGGCCGCGTCACGGATGACATAGCGGAAGGGGAAGTCAAATGCAGCACTCTGCACGACGCCATCCACCTTGGTGCCGTCCACCCAGTTTTTCACAGCCGTCTGGTTGCCGTCCCAGTACTCACCCACCGAAAATTCCGTGCCAGAATACGCATTGTACATGCCCGTATAGGAAGCCGAGTAACCCTTGACCATATCGTAACGGAAGCCGATATAGCCCAGGTCATCGAGCAGCATCTTGACATAGGCCTTGACCATGTCCTGCACATTCTGGCTCTTGTGGTCCAGGTCGCGCATTCCGCCCCAGTCCTCACCAGTATCGTTATTGGCACTCAGCGACTTGCCGTTCTGGTTGGCCCACGTGAGGGTGGCTCCGCCATCATCGTTGCGGCAGATGTCGGTGGGAAGCATCTTGTAGGTCACGCCATTATAGACCTCGACGGGGAAGGTCACCCAGTCGTTGATGGTCTTGCGGTGATTGACAACGACGTCGGCAATGGTACCGATGCCCTTGTTCTTGAAGGTATTGATCATCGACCGTAACTGCGTCTCGGAGCCGAAGGAGCTGTTGTAGTTAGAGAACCAGTACAGGTCGTCATAGCCCATCGATGTGCCGCCGCAATTACCACTCTGTGGAATCCACACGAGCTTGAAGAACTCGGCCAGCTCATCGGCCTGTGATTCGAGTTTGGGCCAGCGGGTCTCGTTGAAGGAGTCCCAATAGAAGCCCTGTAACATCACGCCATCATACTTTGAAGGCCAGCCCTGTGCCATCATGAGCAAGGGCAGCATCACAACCAGTGCGGTAGTAAAGATCTTTTTCATAGTCTGGATAGTTTATTTTGGTTAACTAGTGCAAATATAACAATTTATTGCCAATGCCAACCCTAATGTATGAAAAACTCTAGAAATAATTTAAGCGCAAACGATTGCGAAG
>CAMVAP010000074.1 GCA_947165485.1 uncultured Prevotellaceae bacterium | reverse complement strand
CACCATCCCTTACGTCGATCTGGAAGATTACCTGTGCGATGACAGCATTCTCAAGAAACTATAGTGAGTACTTGAACTTTCAGTTGTCAGCGGCATCCGCATTCAACTGAAAACCAGAAACTAGAAACTAGGGACTAGAAACTAAAAACTAGGGACTAAAAACTAAAACTAATGAATCATATCCTGAAATATTTCCCCGAGCTCAACGAGACACAGCGCAACCAGTTTGCCACAGCCCTGGAACTATATCCCGAGTGGAATGCCAAGATCAATGTCATTTCACGCAAGGATATCGACAACCTGGAAGTGAATCATATCCTGCATTCACTGGGCTTGGTCAAGTTTGTCAAGTTCACACCGGGTACCCGGGTGATGGACCTGGGAACGGGTGGGGGATTGCCTGGTATCCCACTGGCCATCTATTACCCCGACGTGACCTTCCATCTCGTGGACCGCATCGGCAAGAAACTCAAGGTGGCGCAGGACATTGCCGAGCGCATCGGCTTGACCAATGTCACATTCCAGCATGGTGATGTGGGGGAGGTGAAGGGTAAGTTTGACTTTGTCGTGAGCCGCGCCGTCATGGATATGGGCGACATAGTGCCGCTGGTCAAGCGTTTCATCGCCCCGGACGATCACAATGCCATCCCTAACGGCCTTATCTGCCTCAAGGGGGGTGACCTGAGCGGTGAAATCTCACAGTACCGCAATAAGGTGCTCATCGACGAGTTGGCTCATTATTTCAGCGAGGAATTTTTCAAAACCAAAAAAGTGATTTATCTGCCGTTATGACCAATGTGAAAATGATGACCGTCAACCCGTTTGGCGAGAACCTGTATATCCTGTGGGACGAGACTACGCGTGAAGCTGTGGTCGTTGACCCTGGCATGATGCGTGATGCCGAGCGTGAGATGGTGACCAACTTTATCGAGGGGCAGCAGCTCAGTGTGAAGCACATCCTACTCACCCACCTCCACGTTGACCACATCACCAGTGCACGCTGGCTGGCCGACAAGACTGGCGCCGACGTGTGCGGCTGTGCCCTGGATGCCCCATTGGGACGGGAATTACCCGATCAGGTGGCACACTTCCGCATCAATGTCGAGGTTGAGCCGTTGACCGTTGACCGCAACTTGGCCGACGGTGACACCATCCCCTTGGGCGACGAGACCATACAGGTGTTGCACGTCCCTGGTCACAGCCCGGGTGGATTGGCATTCTATCTGCCCCAGAGCGCATTACTCATCAGTGGCGACACCATCTTCAACGGCAGTGTGGGACGCACCGACTTGTGGGGTGGCGACATGGCGCTATTGTTCAACAGCATCCGCGAGAAGATCTACACCCTCCCCGATGAAACCCTCATCGCCTCGGGTCACGGCCCCACAACCACCGTAGCCGACGAGAAACGCTTCAACCCCTTCCTATAAAAGATGGAGGCTATGTCATAATTCCGCATCATGTTTTTAATTTGCCTAACGGTCGAGAACCTTTAACTCGGCAAAGCCAAATAAAACAAAAACTTGTATAAAAATCAAACAAATTGTATTTTTATTTATAATTTTTGTTCAATTTCTCGAGCGAAGCTCGATCTATGGTTCCAGATACCAATTATGACACACCTTGTCTCTCTCGTTTCTCCTTTTGGTTTACAGGGCTATTATGGCCCCTAGGGTCCAAGTGTTCTTGATTTCTGGACCGAATCCTTTCTTGAATACGCTGCAGGGACTATAGCGGCAGTAGATGCCAATGCGATTATAGGACAATGCGCCATAGACATCAAAGGTCAACTTGTTCTGCTTGATGCCACGATAAGACACGTCATGATGGGTCTTGTTGACCTTATAATGGGTGTTGCACTTGGCATAAACGTTCCAGTTCATGGTTCCGCCCAGTGTGATGTGGAATTGTCTCCCGATGAACTGCTGGAATTGGAGCGGAAATTGAATGGTCCTGACCGAGATAATCGATGAACGGTCAACGGTGCCCTCGGGATAAGACTCGATGCCCACGATGTTGGTCGCCTCGTCCATGACAAAGCAGTTGGGACGCTTGAGCGAGAAGCGCTTGTTGTCATAGCCCACGCCAATCGAGAACTGCTGCCCATGCAGGGTATTGTAATTCAGGCTTGCAAGGTTGAGGAGACCCCAGTTGAAGCTGTTGTTGACTAGATCATAGGAAGTGCCGAGTCCTGCTCCGATATATAATCCCGAACAAACGATACTCCAGTGGTATTGCTTGTTGCTGCTTTTCTTGAACGGAAAGTTCAGTTCCCAGTCATTGGTGGTGTGGACGGTGTCGTTGGATGCATGCTGCACGGTGTAGGTGTAGCTGTAATCCTCATTGTCCTTTTGCCCCATGACCTTGACACTCGTGCCCGAAGGGGTCTCGGTGATGATGACCTGGTGGGGTGTTTCGATGACGGTTACGGTGTCTGGCGACTGGGAGTGCGCGCTAGCAATGCCCAGTGCCGCTGCGATGATAAATGAAATCTTCTTCATGATGTGGTCTTATTTTTTAAATGTGATTATTTCCTGATTAACTTCTTGATTTTGTCGGCATTGACTTTGCCTTCCATATAGATGAGCGTGACGTTGTTCTTGGGCGCTTTGCGCGCCAGGTTCTGATTGAGGAAAAAGATGTATCGGTTGCTGGAATGCTGTCTCGACAACACGTAGAAGCCGTAATAGAGCTGCCCATTGCGGTATTCCACTTCCTTGTCAACAGCCTGTACTCCGTCTTTTACCACAAGGTTCTCAATGATTTCTGCCTGGGTCTTGTCGGTCACACTCACGCTGTGATACACCGTTAGCCCTATTTCGCGCGCCTGGCTGCCTGTCACGATGATCTCGGTTGCGCCAGCCGCCTTCTTGTATCGTCCGTCAAACAGTCGGTTGATATTCAAGCCATTCTGGGCCATAACTGCCATGGTGGTCAACAGGCAGGTTAGGATAATGATGATGATTCGTTTCATATCGGTTGTCTCTTTTTTATTCATTGTCTAGTTCGAGGGCTTCGCCCAGGCTTGAGAGTTGATCACTCATGGCATTGCCTGCATGGTCCATCATGTTCAAGTCATCGGCAACCAGTCCCATGACCTTGTCGTCGTCTTGCACAACTAGGCCGTTAATATATGCAATGCACACGTCGCTTGGCTGTTGTTGTTGCCACAGTGCATATCCGCCCACAGCGAGGATGATAGCAATCGAGGCTGCGATACTAATGAATAACTGGCGTTTACCCTTGATGGTTTGTTGTCGCTGTTGATGGCTGTGGGCAGCAAAGTAGCCCATGACCATCTTCGCTTCATCGATGGCATCACTGCTCCAGGGGCAGTGGGCCAGCGCGTGTCGCAGTAGTGCTTCTTCCTCGACGGTTGTCATGCCGTCAAAGTATCGCTCGATGAGCTGTTCAAGCCCTTCCGGGCTATTGATGTGCTGGAAATCATTCATGATCTGGCTCTCTTTTTCGATTACGGTATATTTCTCGCACGCGTTTGCGTGCCCGGCTCAGTTCCACACGCACGCTGGCGGTGGTCTTATTCAGTCGCTGGGCGATCTCGTCAAATTCAAGGCCCTGTATTTCGCGCAGGTCGATGATCAACCGCTGGTTGGGGGACAACTCGTTGTCGATAATCTGCCGAACTTGCAGATAGGCTAGGCTGCGGTCGTCATCGCTGACCTCCTCGGCGGCATTGGCGGCTTGCTCAATGGGAACATCCGAGCGGTGACTGTTGTGGCGTGCCATGTCGATGCTGGTAGTGCGCACCGATATCATTCCCGCTCCACAGGCATGGCGCTCGGTCTCATAGTGCCCTCGTTGCTGCCACAGCTTGACAAATGCGTCCTGCACGGCATCGGCTGCATCGTCACGGTTGCCTGTGATGCGCTCGGCCAGTGAGAGCATTTGAGCTCTCAAGGCAGTGAATGCATGGGTGATGCGGTCAGGTTGTTTCATTGTCATTCAATTGTTTCTATCCAATAGACGCTCGGGAATCACATTTGTAACAAAAAAATGAGAAAAAAAATGAAGAACCCAGTTTTTCTTCTGGATTCTCCATGATTTACATTGATTCTGTTATCTCAGTCTCAAAGTCCAAGGGTGAGACCCACGGTCCACGTGTTCTTGATCTCGGGGCCATAGCCTTTCTTAAAGAACTTGCCGGGGCTGTAGCGGCAGTAGATGCCAAATTGATTCCATGAGAGCGCTCCCAGAAAATCGAAGTTGATTTTTTCCTGCTTGAGGCCCTTGTAACGGGTGTCATGCTCAATCTTGTTGATCTCATAATGATTGTCGGCACGTGCAAGGAAATTCCAGTTCATAATGCCGGCAACAGTGATGTCGAGTTTCTTGACAATCTTTTGCGAGAACATCAGGGGGACTTGCAAGGCCCACACGTTCAGGTTGGACGAGCGGTTCTTGATCTCATCTACGTTAACCGAGGGGTACTCTCCCACGATGACCTCACTGCTAGCGTCACGCAGCAGCATGTGAGGGCGCTTCATGCTATAGGAACGGTGATGGATACCCACACCCAGCGAGAGGTTCTGACCATGCAGGCTGTTGTAGTTGACGGCTGCAACATTCAACAGACCCACTTCAAAGCTGTTATTGATCTTATCAAAACTGTGCTTTACACCCAGACCAATGTAGAAACCTCCCGAGGCGATGGTCCAGTGCTTGGTGCTGTTCTCATCGTCGGCAAACGGATGTTTATAAGCAATCTCGGCGTTGTCCTCATCGGCTGCCACTGCTACGGGCGCTTCACTTGCGGTTGCTACAGCATTGTCGGCTGCCACAACATTCATGCCTGCCATAGTAAGCATCGTGGCTAGAGTCAAAATAAATCTTTTCATTCTTCTTTTTGTCTTAATTATCAATTGTTTATAAAGAGTGTATTAATTTATTTGGAGCGCAAAATTAATCATTATTCTTGATTTGTACAAATTTATATGTTTAGGGTTAGTCATTGATGTCACCATCCAGCACCTTGGCAAAGCGCACTTGACTCTTATACACGGGGAAGTTGAGGGTGAGAATAACACCGTTCTCGATAGTGGCTTGCACGTCTTTGTCGATAGGTTCCATGGTGGCATCTATCCAGGAGGCGTCATAGTTGCCGCTAAAGATGGTCTTGGTCATGTGCCCTTTCTTCATGCCTGGTTGCCACAATGATTTCTTTACTTGGGCACCATCAATATAGATGAGATCATAGCCGTCATCGGCACGTACAATGGCAATGGTGTACCTTCCTCCCAGACGCAGCCATTTGTCCTCCATGTCACGGTCGAGGTATTTCCAGTAGCCCTCAACGGGATCGCTGCTTGCCGATAGATATTGGTTCAGGTCATCTAGTGACCATAACGTGGTGGCGGCGACCTGTTTCCCGTTGTCGATGGTGAGCACGGCACGCTCCAGCGCGACACGGGCACCAGCCCCCACGAGGTAACCCACCTGGACAGGCCCCATGGGACGCTTGACATCGGCTTCCAGCACCTGTTTCAACTCGTCCTTGCCCACCATGATTGTTACACCATGATCATCCACATCCACACACACGGTGTTCATTTCGTCTTCCAGTGAGACACCTTTTTTGATATCGGCTACTGCCAATATGCTCGTCTCACCGTTCATGCGCTGAATGAGGGAGACTTGCATCGACCGCTGGTCGGTGATGTCGTCATAGGGGGATCTGTTATCGCAGCTCAACACAACAGCATTGTAATTGCCGTCCTCGTCGCGGTTAAAGATAAGTCCCCACTGGGGTGATGTGATTTGGGTCTTGCCGCCAGTCATGGGGTCCTTGACAGAAATCGTCTTGCCCTGCTTGTTGTTGAGGTTAGCCAGGCGCAGCTGGTAGCGGTAGGCAGTGCTGTGGATTGATAGGGTGTCGATTGTGATGGCAGTTGCCATGGTTGCGTTTTCCTCAATGAGCAGGTCGCCATTGATGGCTTTGTACCGCCCCTGCATCCTCATGCCAGGGTGAGGGAACAGTCCGCCAAACTGGTTGCTCACCGAGTTGTAATAGGACCTGCCAAACCCCTCTAGTGCTGCCCCCATCAACACCATCATAACAATCAATAGCTGAATATATAACCTCTTCATAACAATTCTCTAAAAAGCCTAAAACCTAAAACCTAAAGCCTAAAGCCTATAACCTAAAGCCTAAAGCCTATAACCTAAAGCCTAAAACCTAAAACCTACTCATGATGATACGGCTCATGGTGCAGGATGGTGAACGCTCGGTATAGTTGTTCCACAAAGATGAGCCTCACCAGCTCGTGAGGGAAAGTCATCTTGCTGAGCGAAATCTTCTCGTTGGCACGGTCATAGACCTCGTTGGAAAACCCGTATGGACCCCCCACGACAAACACCAGACGCTTGCAGCCGCTGGCCATGCGTCGCTGCAACCACTGGCTGTATTCCATCGAGCCGCGTTCAGTGCCATGCTCATCAAGCAGGACAACATAATCGCTGTTGTCAAGGGTGGAGAGCAAAGCCTTGCCTTCGGCGCTTTTTTGCTGTGCCTCACTCATGTTGCGGGTATTGCGCACATCGCCTATGTACTGGATATTGAAGGCCACATAGTGCTGTAGCCGCTTAACATATTCCTCGATGCCTTGACGCACAAATCCCACTTCGGTTTTGCCAATGACGGCAAGTGTTATCTTCATTTTTCTCTTTTGTTTGATGTTTATTGGCACAAAATTAGCAAATCCGCCGAAAACTGCCTAACTTTGTGGTCAGTAATTCATAATTCTGGTTTTCTGTTTTCAGTTGTCAGCGGCATCCGCATTCAAACGACTACTGAAAACTAAAAACTGACAACTGACAACTGAAAAAAATGAAAACAAGAGAACAACTGATTGACGAACTCATCGACCTGTCGTTTGCCGAGGATATCGGTGACGGTGATGCTACCACCCTGTGCTGTATTCCCGACGATGAAATGGGTCGCCAGCGCCTGATCGTCAAGGAGGAAGGCATCCTGGCTGGTGTGGAAATCGCTCGCCGCGTGTTTGAGAAATTTGATCCCGAATTACAGATGGATGTCATGATTGAGGACGGAGCCCATGTCAAGCCTGGCGATATAGCATTTGTGGTGACGGGCAAGGTGCGCTCCCTGTTGCAGACCGAGCGCTTGATGCTCAACATCATGCAGCGCATGAGTGGGGTGGCCACGACCACAGCTCGCTATGCCAAGTGTCTGGAAGGCCTCAAGACCCGTGTGCTCGATACGCGCAAGACCACTCCCGGTATGCGTATGCTGGAAAAGGAGGCCGTCAAGATTGGTGGCGGATGCAACCACCGCATCGGTCTGTTTGACATGATTCTGCTCAAGGATAATCACGTTGACTTTGCAGGAGGTATCGTACCGGCCATTGAGAAGGCTCACCAGTGGTGCAAGGACAACGGCAAGGACTTGAAGATTGAAATCGAGGTGCGCAACTTTGATGAGTTGCAGCAAGTCCTTGATCACGGCGGCGTGGATCGTGTGATGCTTGACAACTTTACCGTCGAGAATACGCGCAAGGCGGTAGAACTCATCAATGGTAGGGTAGAGACCGAGTCTAGTGGTGGCATCACCATCGACACACTGCGTGCCTATGGTGAGTGTGGCGTGGACTATATCTCGGTGGGAGCCTTGACCCATTCCATCAAGTCGCTCGACATGAGCTTTAAGGCTTGCTGACGCAGGAATCCAGTAATTGATAGATGAGTAATTACTCGTTACAGGACATTCAGCAACTCGCCTTTACTGGCGTGGAGAAAGGCCAACCCTTGATCATTGCGGGACCCTGCAGCGCCGAGAGCGAGCAGCAGACGCTTGACACGGCAAAGGCCGTGAGCGCGATTGGTGTAAAAGTGTTCAGAGCGGGCATTTGGAAACCCCGCACCATGCCTGGTGGCTTTGAAGGCGTGGGCGATAATGGCTTGCGGTGGTTACAGCGTGTGCGGCAGGAAACGGGCATGTCGATAGCTACCGAGGTCGCTACCGTTGAGCACGTGAAGGCTGCGCTGGATGCAGGAATTGATGTATTGTGGGTGGGCGCACGCACGAGTGCTAACCCGTTTGCCATGCAGGATTTGGCCGAGAGCCTGCACGGTCATGACCACGTGACTGTGCTGGTCAAGAATCCTCTCACGCCCGATCTGGACTTGTGGCTCGGGGCATTACAGCGCTTACTCAATGCCGGAATCACCCGCTTGGGGGCTGTGCATCGGGGGTTCAGTTCGGCTGGTGCCCACATCTACCGTAACGACCCGCAATGGCACATCCCCTTCGAGTTGCGCCGCTTGGCACCCAATATGACCCTTCTGTGCGACCCCTCCCACATTGGGGGCAAGCGTGAATATGTCGAGCCATTGGCTCAGCAGGCGCTGGACATGGGATTTGATGGCTTGATGATTGAGTGCCATTGCCATCCCGATAACGCCTTGAGTGACAGCGCCCAGCAAGTCACCCCCGATGCCCTCAAGGGCATTCTCAATCGCCTGGTAGTGCGTTCGGGATTGCCCATCGAGGATGAGTTGGCGTTGCTGCGCCAGCAGATCGACGATTGTGACCATGAGCTATTGGCGGTCCTGGCACGTCGCATGAGCGTTTCGCGCGAGATTGGTCAATTCAAGAAGGCTCACAACCTGCGGGTCCTGCAACCCGCACGGTACCAAGCTGTTATTCATGCACGCCTTGAGGAAGGCAAGCACCTGGGGCTCACTGGAGACTTTACCCAGCTGATTATGCAGGCCATTCACGAGGAGAGCGTCCGACAACAATTGTCGTTATAAATGATTCCAGTTTACAGTATTCAGTTGGCTGTTGAATGTGTATGCCGCTGAACACCTAAAACTGTAATTCTCTAAAAACTGAACACCGAACATGAAGATAATTGTACTAGGAGCGTCATCTGGCATTGGGATGGAAGTGACCAAGTTATTGATCGGGCAAGGGCATGAACTGGGCGTTGCGGCACGTCGCCTTGACCGCTTGGAATCCTTGAAACAACTGGCTCCCGACAGGGTCGTGACGGCAATGATTGACGTTACTGACGATGATGCCCCCCAGCGCCTGCAGTCCCTCATCAGTGAATTGGGTGGCATGGACTTGTTCTTCTATGCATCTGGGATCGGCAAGCAAAATCGCTCCCTCACCCCCGATATCGAACTCAACACCGTGAACACCAACGCCATGGGATTCACACGCATGGTCGGAGAGGCTTACCGTTACTTTGCCCAGCGCGGCGTGGGGCACATTGCTGCCATCACCTCGATTGCGGGAACCCAGGGACTGGGACCTGCTCCCGCCTATTCGGCCACCAAGGCGATGCAGAACGTCTATCTCCAAGCTCTGGAACAGCAAGCCAATAGCCGTGGATTGAAAATCCGTTTTACCGATATCCGTCCTGGTTTTGTCGATACCGACCTCTTGAAAGGGGACAACCATTACCCCATGATGCTCAAGCCGCAACAAGTGGCTCGCCACATTGTTAGAGCCATACACAATCGGCGCCATGTCGTTGTCATCGATTGGAAATATGCTATTCTCACACCTCTCTGGCGACTGCTCCCACGCCCCCTATGGCGCCACTTGAAAATCTAAATTGAGTTTTGAAGTGTTTATCACTTCAGAAACTTGAATGAATCATACAACCTTAGGCTTACGATACCTAACATCCAACTGAAATCATTGGATATCAACAATTCTTCTTTAGTCACCAAATGTGTCGTTTGCATCGGTATTGCCATAAATTCCATACCAAACTCATGAGCCCAATTTTTAACCTCCTCGGTATTATCGGGTGGTGACGCGGGCGGCGGCGTGGAAGTGGGTGGCGTAGTAGTTCTGGCGCAGGTCATCTACCGTTACACCACGAGATGAGGAGGCATGGACAAATTTATTTTCTTTCAGGTAAATTCCCACATGTGATACCCGTTCGTCACCGTTGGTGCAAAAGAATACGAGATCTCCTTCTCTCAGGTCATCGATGTCGATGACTTTACAGTTTTGCTCTAGCATTTTGGCCGAATTGCGGTGCAGTTTGATGCCATATATCTCAAGATATACTTCCATGACCATACCAGAGCAGTCGGTTCCTTCACCACAGGTGTGAGCGGCATAGACGTAGGGCGTGCCCAGCCATTTCTTGAGTTCCTTATACAGTTTCTTATTATCGTGGCGTCCCAGCTTGATGTCGAGTTGTGCCCATTCATCACTAACAAGTCCATGACCCGCTTGGGGAATAGGCTTATGAGTCTCGGTTTTTTCGGATGGGTTGTCGGCACTGGCGTTACCGCCACGGTTGCGCCGCTCGTGATATGGACGGTAAGTGTGTGTGTTATTGCTGGTACTACGGCACGATACCACTGGCAGCGACAAGAGAATCGCCGCTGCCAGGTAGAGTATCTGTTTGCCGTATCTTGCCATTACTGGTTTTAGGCTTTAGGTTCATCAGGGGTTGGCTCCGATGCTTCTTCGGCTTTTTCCTCTTCCTCTTCCTCCTTGGCAGTAAATTCGGTGATGCCGGCGCCAACGAGGATATTGTACCATGAGATGATTTTCTTGATATCGCTGTTGTGAACGCGCTCCTCGTCCCAATTCTCAAGAACGGTGCCCATAAACTCGTGGATTTTGTCAGGGGCGCTATAGGCCTTGGCGTCGATGGCCTTGTTGTCAAATTTCTTGCCGGTGTTTTCAAATACCTGTGACAGGGGAATGTCCTCGCTGGTCGTGAAAATGGAAATGTCACCCAGCGACATCACGCGCTCGC
>CAMVAP010000073.1 GCA_947165485.1 uncultured Prevotellaceae bacterium | reverse complement strand
GCCCCCCAAGTCGCATCTTTGCCTCTTTCCGGTTACTGTACAAGTCACCGTTTCTCAAGTTCTGAATCATGTCGTTTGGTTTTTTGTGAGTTAATCCTTAGTGTCACGCCCATCCTATTGAGCCTGCTCACTAAGCCCCGATAAGCGTCAATACGTCTGCGCTTCTTCGGAATTATCTGTAATAGGTCCTGCAATGTAATCTCGATGCAGCGACCATTATCAAGAGGACGACCTCCGTTAAGGGCATCCTCGAGCCTATGGATATCGTCAGCGTAGGGATCATCACCCTTCACCGACGGCGCGCTATTAACACTCTTTTCCTTTTGAGCCTCAGGAATGGCTGCGCGCACATCCACCGTCGGCCCATGCAATGTATCCGCTATCGACGAAAACATGGCCTGTAACAACTGTATCATTACTGTTATTTAACTTAGAAAATTAATTATCAAGCATTTACGCTTTGTTCAGGGATAAGGGTTGGGATGGGAATGGCGCGCGTTTTTCACATTTCAGGCTGTTTTTCTTATGATTTTGAATATTTCAAGCTATTGATATTGATATTTTTAGTATATTTGCGGTTGCTATTCTGTCCTTACACACGGATGGATCCCAGCGAATGACCAATAAGATGACGATATAACAAACTCCTTTGTGGTTTAGTATAGGCTTTGGTCGGCCTGCAGGGAACTGCACTGGAGTTTGTTTTTATATGATATACATGACCGAGTAAATGAATGTTGAGAAGAAAAACCAACTGATAGAGCGCATCAAGACACTGGAAGGGCCCACTACCGGAGAGGAGCGAAGCAATCTGCTCGGCCTGCGGCGCACCAGTTACGGCCTTGAGTGGGAAGACAGGCCCGAGGAGGCAGAAAAGCATCGGCGCGAGGCGATGCCCGTGCTGAACGAGGACAAGAACTGGACGATAAACAGGAACTTCCTGCCCTATGGCGTCCAGAGCGGCGACATGCAAATCAACGAGCAGGCGTGGGCAACCACATTAGCTACGTCAAGAGCGGTGACACCCCCAACGAGAACAAACAATACTAAAACCTCTCACCCATGCGAGCCGAGGCAATACTGCGCTTAGCCACAGCAATGTGGCTGTGCCTGTGTTGTTTCATGGCTCATGCCGGTGAACGCTATCGTGTGGACTCGCTGCTCAGGGTACTTGATGCCGTCATCGACAGCAGCGCCTACTATGACGCACGTCTTCACCAGGATTTGGTAAGTTACCGGACCGCCAATGACAACGCCGAGGATGACGAGACACGTTTCGCCCTGGCACATACCCTGTTCAAGACCTACCGTAAGATCAGACTCGATTCTGCCCTTTATTTCGCTCGCCAGCGGGTGCAGCATGCCCAGCAGCTTGGCATTCCCGACTCACTGCTGGCGGCGCGTCTCGACGAAGCTGACGCGCTGAAGTGTCTGGGCAGGCTCAATGACGCATTGGCCGTGCTCGACGCTATGCCCCACAACGGGTATATCAGCGACAACGCACATTACTACTCCCTGTACCTCAGCATCCTGTTATCCCTCTCACAGATGACAACCGATGATGCTGAAGTTGCCCATTACAAAACCTTGCTATCACACTACCGGGATACCATCAATCTCGTGAATAGACTGGACACCTTGACGGTGTGTGTCAATACCTGCGCCCTCAACAAGAGCCATGGCCGCTTCAGGGAGGCTCTGGATGGACTGCTGCAATTCGGTAGCATGCACGACGCATTGATTAGCAATTCTGCCATCTATTGGTATGAGTTGGCCGACACCTACCGCTATATGGGAGACACCGAGAGCGCCAAGTATTGCTACACCATGTCGGCTATCATCGACAAGCGCAACAGCAACAAGACCTACACCTCATTGCAGTCCCTGGCATGGTTACTGTACCAAGAGGGAGACACCGAGCGGGCTTACCGTTATATCACCTGCTCGCTCAATGATGTCATGTCCAGCAATGCACGCAACAGGCTGGCATTAGTAGGGGAATACCTGCCCATCATCACCGATGCCTATGCCCGGCATCAGCACAACCTTGCCATGCGCCGCAACATCCTCATCGGCATCGGCGCGCTGGCTCTCGCCATCCTTGCAGGATTGCTCTCGGTCATCTACAGGAGCAACAAGAGGATGAAGGCGATGCAAGCCCAATTGACCGAAAGCAACAACAGCCTGCAGCAGCTCAACCGCCAATTGAGGGAGCAGGGTGATGCGCTGGTGGAGAGTAACCGCATCAAGGAGGAATACATCGGTCAACTGTTCAACCTGTGTTCACAATACATCAGCGAAACCGAGAACAACCGCACAAAGATGCTGGGACGCATCAAGATGGGCAAAATCAAAGAACTGCAGGATCAACTGGATTCCTCAACCATGGCTCAAGACCTGAGCAGGCTGTTTGACAATTTTGACGCTATCTTCCTGGAACTGTTTCCCGATTTCATCGAGCGGTTCAATGCCCTGTTGCGACCGGATGAGCAAATTGAAATCAAGGGAAAACACTTGCTGACACCCGAATTGCGCATCTATGCCCTCATTCGGCTAGGCATCAACGACAGCACCAAGATTGCAAGCTTTCTACACTATTCGCCCCAGACTGTTTATAATTACCGCATGAGGGTGCGCAACCGCTCCGATATCCCCAAGGACCAGTTCATCGCCCAAATCCAGAGCCTATAACCACAACACAGACAATACAGATGACGATGTGTCATAATTCTCAACTGGTAGCATTCATCGAGCTTCGCTCGAGAAATCAACTTTGCGGCCGTTAGGCCGATCAAAGTTTTAGGCAAGAATTATGACACACCGCCATCTTTATAATCTCGACTTAGTGTCTTATCGAGAGGCTATTGGGCGACGATGTGTCCCCAAACGTCATAGGTGACACCGTCACGCATAATCAGCACGCGGCCATCTCTCATCACCTTGCGCACAGCGGGAAGCTTCGCATCACCCTGGATGTCAACGACACCGGTGGGATCCTGCTGCTCGCCACGCAACTTGGCGACACAAAACTCGATCTCAACCGGGTCCAGGTAGCCTCCCTCAACAAAGTGGGCGGCAACGGCTTCCTGCAACGTGGGCAGCGGGGTGCCGATAGCAGGATAGCTGTAGAGTGCCTTGCCGCCGCTGTAGGCGGTGTGTGAGGCGATGGCTTCTTCGAGCGTCGTGGCGGTGTAGACCGAGGGCACGGCATCGGGGCCTGAGGGCAGAATCAACGGGTCAAATCCGGTCAACAGATATAAGGCATATCGCAGCTGGTTGGAATGACGATACTCCGAAATCTGCATATCGCTCGTGCGGTTGTAATCGACGGCGATGTCATCCCACGAGGCACCGCACATGGCGGCGAAAACGCCCGAGAAGACACCGGTGCGGTCGGCTCCCAGGTGGCAATGAATCTGGAACGGAACAGGATGGTCCTCATCGTTGATGAAACGCACAATCTCCTGAATCCACTCGGCAAAGCGGCTCTGGTCAGTATAGTAGAGCGCATGGTCATAGGACGGCGTGTGACCGTTCTGGCGACCCACGTAGAGCACACGGCGGTTGCTGATGATGGTGCGGTAGTAATCGGGAATCGTGGTCGTGTAAGTCGTGCCGCCCACGGTGTAGGTTGCATTGCCGTCCTCCGATTCCAGATTGCCCGACAGCGCGATGTCGCAGTTGATGCCGGCCTCGGTGGCCAAGTTAGCAACCCACTCGAGACGTGCCCGCTCGGTGTCATATTGAGAGCGCGATGAGTGATAGGGGTGGTAGGAGCGGAACAGGTGTTCGGTGCCGGGCACACGGCGGAAGTTGGAGATGCGCTCCTGCTCCATCGGGTCACTCAGGTCAAAGTCTGACAGCGGACGGATGTAAAGGGCGGTCGCTTTGCGCTGTGCCAGGTCCTCGACATCATCGTCGTTAAAGGCCACAATCTGCTTCCAGCCGTTGGAGCAGAAGGTCAGGTAGTCCTCGCAGCCCTCGGCCAGCGTGGGCCACGACTGGGTGACATAGGAGCTGCCGTTCATGTGATAGACTTTGAACAGGAACTCGGGCTGACCGCCGTTGCCGGTGCGCTCGATGGCACTGTAGGGCAAGGTCAGATAGAAGCAGCCGTCGGCACTGAAGCCAGTCATCCGGTAGTCGGCATCGCTCTGCGACCAATTGGAGATGGAACCATAGACGTAGAGTTTCTTCAGATTCAACGGTGAGATGACGAAGCGGGTGCGCGAGGTCGAGAAGATGAACGTGATTTGCCGCAAGTCATCATTCAGGCGGAAGCAGTTGTTCTTCTCGGTGGTGGTGAATCTCTCGCCATATTCGCCCTCGAGGTGCATCAGCGTGAGCGGGCAACCATTGTCGGCAGCGCCAAGGGCAATCTCCCAACCGTCGTTCACGCCCGACTGCCAGCCCTCGCTGTAGATGGCCGAGTAGTGATTGGCCGCGGTAATCGTATTCGGTCCCCATGCACCGCTGGTGAAGTGACTATTGCCTATCACGGCAGCATAGGTGATATCCTCCTTGACATAAGGCACCGGGCAGGTGAGGCGGCCCACGGTATCGGGCAGGAAACGCACGCACAGCGACTCGCTGTCGTTGCCCACTACCAGATAGATGCACTCGTCGTCCCAGCCGGCAAGGCTGTTGTCAAGATATACGCGGCCGCCCACGAGCGAGAATGCCTTGGTGGGGTCGGGCTCAACAATGACTTCATCCTGAGGCGCCGCCTTGGTCAAGCGGATGGAAATCGCCTTAGTCACGGGGTTAAAGACGAACTCTGCCGAGTCGCCCACGGCGGGATTGTCAATCAGGGTGAGGTCGCTCAACGGCACCCACACCGAATTGATGCCCAATGCGTTATCGGCATAGTTGCAGCCCGTGCCACCATAGACATCCTGACGGATATATAAGGTGGAATCGGCATTGGGATAGAGCTCGCGCCATTCCCATGAGGCATCCAAGCCGTCGCCCCAGCCGTGCTTGAAGAACCAACGCTTGGTGGGCGTCGGCGGGGTGTCACCGCCGCCGAAGTCGGGATTGGGCTTCAGGCGAATGGCATAGGTGTACCAGGAACCAGATGAAACCATCGCCATGACGGTCTCCTCGCTGCCGCCATACACCACATAGCCGTAGGAGGGATTGGAGCCTGTCGCCAGATCGACATCGCCCCACGACACACCATTGTAGCCGCCGCTCTTGAACGTGAGCGTGCGCGCCGAGGACGAGGACGTGGAGTTACCCCACACCTCGATGGTGTCGCCAGGGTTGGCAGTGAAATACAGCCAGCGATAGGCCGTGCTGGACTTGCCGTTAATCTTCAATCGCTGGGTAAACATCAGTTCCTCGGCGCCGTCAGCCGAAGTCCACGTGCGGCTGGAGCTGCTCTGGAAAATGGGAACACGGTCGGCCGACGAGCCGTCGGTGACAAAGGTCACGCCATGCAGGGTGGTCGTTTCCCACAAGGTGTCGCTGGGAAACATCTCGGTGTCGGAGAAATTCCAGAAAGTGACCTCCTGGGCCGACATCAACAAGGGCAAGGCCAGCATCAAGGCCAGCAGCTTGCGGAGTAATGATTGATTATTCATAGTCAGTAAATAATGGTTAATAATATAAGTTAATAAGTTTCTGCCAGAAAAAGTATTTCAGGATACAAATATAGGGTTTCCCCGGTTATTCTCCGCCTTTAGGAGAGATAAAGTAACCTGCAACACCATCGCAAAGCGCTGATATACAGCAATAACAGTACAACAAACATGTCCCAAAAAAGTAAACGCAATATGAAACGATTTTCAAGCCTTGCGCGAGAGAATCGACCTAAAAAAATACAGCGAGGTAAAAGGGACGTATCAAACGGAAACATCCATACCCCAATCAAACTCGTGTTGATTATTAATAATTAACAACCATCGTCTATAGTGATTCCTCACATCTCAGTGTCGATGTCATGAACAGGTATTCACTACTCCACACACACCAGGTAATCCCTACTCCATCACATCGTCCCGCTAGCATCCATAGGCAAGTCTTACCGCTTAAACCCCGAGAAAGATCTTGTGCCGGTATGCCCTAACTGCCACGCCATGCTGCATCGTGCGGTCAACGGCAAGTTAATGTCCATCGACCAGTTGCGAACAATCCTCAAGAAACAATGACAGAAGCCGATATACACGCTCGATTCGTCAGATACTATGAGACGGTAGCCGAGCTTCACCGGATGGGCTACGAACTGTTCCGTGTGTGCCCGCACATCAGCCCCAACGGCATGTGTTACCGCTGTTGGCTCACGATAAAGAAAAACACGTGGAAAGGGTGTGGCGCATTCTTCAACGAGCAGCGCGGGGAGGACCAGGCGCTATATACCCCCGACTGCACCCTGCCATGGGACGACAGCGGCATGACCCCACACGAGAATGCCGAGAGGATTATCCAGGAATACCCGCGCCTCGCCCGCAACGCCCACGGTATCGACCGTGAGTATGTGGAGTGGTTCAAACTTGCCCTCGATGAATGCCGCCGAGGACACTACATGTATGCCCTTGATGATTACTTCAACCCGCTGCGTGAAGGCTATATCGCCCTGACCGGCGTAGAAGGCCGTGGACTCCCGTTGCCACCCCCAGGCGATAGCGACGCCCAGTCGATCTATTAAATGCCCATAGCAGCCACGTATGGGCACAAAAAAAGGAGCGACCCCATGCCGCTCCACCTCTTTCACCTCAAAATCAATAAATTCTCTCTCGATTTCGTCTTCTCTTATAGATGTCCTTTCTTTAAATTGTTAATAATGCCGTTGGAAATATAACACTAACATCCTTTCCGTTGATATATGAAACCAAAAGTTGTTATCTAGGCTGCCATCACGGCAGGTTCTCCTTGACCCTGGTTGCGAACAGTGCGCCAGGGGTCGTCATCTGTGTGAGCAGCACAGGCCAATAGAAGGGCACATCCCTCCAGCCGTTGGCTTGCTTGCCCTCCTGACGAATCATCAACACCACAGGCTTGTCGATGGCCTTGGCACGTGCCGGTCCCAGATCACTAGTACCATTGTCGGGCGCATTGGTGAAGACGCCGTTTTGCTTGGTACGGCTGGTGTTACGACCAGTGCGTCTGGCCACCCAGACCTTGCCCTTGGACGATTTGCTGCAGTGCTCTAATATGGCCATCTGCGCTTCAGGCTCGAGCCGATATCCTGCGTTTCCATATTTGGAGCCATACACATAGGTGGACTTGATCTTCTCCAGAAGAACCAGGACGTCATCAACCGCCATCTCGATGAAGCCATTGGCATCGGGCGTGCCAGCCTGAAAAGCAGCGTCAAGTTGTGCATCAATGTCCCTGATGATGTTCCCTATCGTGCGCTGGGAGCCCGTTTGGATGCCCCTGGCAAAGTAGCGCATCTGGGGCTTGACGGCGACGAGGTCCGAGATCATGACCTTGTTACCGGCGCATGGACGAATATTGCCGCTGACTCCGAGCATCTGCACCTTGAAGGGCTTGCCAGCACCGACACACATCAACTGATTCCTCAAGTACTCGTCCAGGAAATAGATATTTTTGAGTTGCTGGTAAATATAGGAGGACGTGTAGAAGCGTGTAACCGCCATGTCCTCCAAGGGGCGCGCACCGAACATGCGTTGATGCTGCGTTACCGTGTCCTGCTGGAATGTCAAGGGACAACGGCCATAAACGAAACTCAGCAGGTTCCTTATGGTTACGCCTCTATCGGGGATGTTGCCGCCGATGAAAATGTTGACGGCAGCATCAAGTCGGAGCTCACCGGTGCTCTGGTCAAGCAGTGCATATACGTCGTTGTCGCTGTTGACTACTCTGACGCAATAGTTGCTCGAGATAAAGATGTCCTGTATCTCATCAAGTACATCATCAAATGTCGGGAACGGGACGGTGATGAGCTGCTGGTTGCGGGCTTTCTGGCTCGACGCAGCAAAGTCATCATAACCCTGCTTCAGCATCTCCTCCACATCTTGGGGCAATGAGCCGGTTGCAAAGGGCTTTGTGAGAAAGCCCATAATAGTATTCACAAGATTGGCTTGCCCATTGTGGTAGACCTTCTTTATCTGGGTATGGACGATCATGCTCGACTTGAAGTCCAGGCCTTTGGCGCGCTGCTGGATGCGTCGGATAGCAGTGCCGGCCAGATACTGCCCGATAGCGAAGATGAGTTCTTCGTCGTTGCCTTGACCGCCAGCCAGCAGGTTGATGGAGTCTTGGCCGAGAGGACGATACAAGTGACTAAACATAGAGTTGGGGTCACTCGACTCATCAAAATATTGCTTGCCGCCAATATAAGCATTGTGCACAGGAACGAGGCTCACAAATCGGGGGCGAATGCTCTTGATGTGCTTGTTGTCCAGGACGAGTTCCCCATCAGGCTGCAGGAACAGGTTGTATGGTGTGGCTGTTACCAACAGCACCCTGTGGTACTTGAGCAACTTGCGGAAATCGTTGATCTGCTTGCCGATTGTTGCCACCTGTGTCACGCATTTGGGCACCTTACCTTTAGGAGTGGTCTTGCTCTTGCCAACCTTGTAACTGCGTGAGGCGTAATCCGCCTCATCGTCAATGATAAGCACTTTCTTGTCCTTCATGAATGGACAATCCGTCTTGAACAACTTGATGAGAGCCTTCAGATTGTTGACCTCTTTTTTGCAAACGATAATCAACTTGCTCTTGTTGACGTTCGCCTCAATAAGCCCGGTTTTGCGTAATGCCATGATATCGTGGATTTCCACGGTAGCTGCTTGATTGAGATTACTCGAAGGCTTAAGAGGAGCGAAGTCCTGCTGAAGCCTGCTGAGCGTCTGCTTGGCGAGGGCGTTGGTACCCTTGGTGAACAGCACCGCAACATCGATGCCACGGTCACAGCACAAGCCTATGATGTGCTCGAACGTGTCAGTTTTTCCGCCTTGGACATATCCCAGCAACAGGCCAGGATCCTCGGCGTGAGATCCATTATCGAGTAACTGCTTCACAGTGTCCTCGATGCACTTGCGTTTTGCGACGCTCAAAGGGTACTTGGCGTTCGCCTGCAACTCATCATAGATAGGGGTTGCATGGTTCGCACCAGCCACCACGGCAGCCGAACCACGAGACGGGGACTGAGCCCCACTAACATTTCCACTCAAATTCTTAGTCATAAATTAACTCGAGATTTATTAATGTAATCCATTTCATATCATTTGTAATTCTTGGGGTTGTCGGATGCGCGACTTCCCCGTTATTGGTGTTGCACCGCATCGTGCAGCCGCTACTTCGGATACGGGGAGCGACTATCCCGTTAGTGGACGGCGCTGAGGCCGTGCGCTTAATAGTAGTTGCCAATCAATATTCCACGCAGCGCATCGGGTAGCATGTTCTCATAGATGTCCAAGTACCTGATTGGTACACTGATGGCATTTAACGAGGTGCAATCTTCAAAAACTCCCGCATCTTCATCCATTTTGGTCAAGCCGCGAAAAGTGATGGTCTGCAAACTGTCACATCCCTGGAACGCGTGGTCGGCGATGTAATGAACCGATTCGGGGATGTCGATGTCAGTCAAACTTTTGCACCGATAGAATGCATGGGAATCGATGATTTTAAGCCACAGGGAAAGATTCACTTCGGCCAAACTTCTGCATTTCATGAAAGCCTGTGCACCGATGCGCGTTACTGAGATAGGCATGTCCAAACTGGTCAACCCACAGCCCTCGAAAGCAGAATCTTCAATCCAGCTCACCGAGGAAGGAATGGTTATGTTCTTCAGTTCAGAGCAATCACAGAAAGCCATTACGCCGATAGTTTGTACCGTATCGGGGATTCTCACTTCCTGCAACCTGAAGCATCGATTAAAGGTTCCATGACCTATATGGTAAACCGATGCGTTAATGATTGCTCTAGTCAAGTTTTGGCAATCATTGAACAGATAATCCCCCATACTGGTAACCGACGACGGAATATCGACTTCGGTTAGCCGATAGCAGGCACAAAACGCATTGTGACCGATGCTGGTAACTGACCCTGGAATATTTACGTTGGCTAAATTCCAGCAGCTAAAGAACGCTTCGTCGCCAATGCTGGTGACCGTGTTGGGCATGCTAACATTGTCTAGATTGCGACAGAAGCTGAACGCTTCGTCACCAATGCTGGTAACCGTGTTGGGGATAATCACCGATGTGATATCGTCCCTGCCCATGAACTCTTTTGAAACAATCTCTTTTGTTCCGATAGAAATTTTTCTTTCCATATTGTTTTAGTTAGTTAATAATATGTGACGCCGGAGGATACGCGACGTCTATGCCTGAGCACCGTATCATGCTGTCGCTACTTTTGGGACGGGCAGCGACCACCCGTCGATGACGGCACCAGGCCGCGAGATCATTGCAAAGTTCTGCCCATCAGCCATCTTTGTAGTGGGACAGATACTTTGCGATGTCCTCTTCGGTAAATCTCGGTGAGCGACCCACATAGCCGCCAGAAGGGGATATGAGCCCCTTGCGGCGATGGACCTTGAGGGTGGGTTTGCTGATTTTTAACCGGGCACACACCTCATCAATTGTGTAAAGGGGTGTTTCCGATGTGGCCACCTTCTTCGGCTCAGGTGCAGCCATGACCAGCCCTCTCTCCTCAAGGATGTCAACAACCTTGGCTGCTACCAAAGCTGCGAACTCGTCTGCTATGTTGAAGTCGTCTCTCATTGCGGTGCAAAATTACTACTGCTGCGTTTGCTTGCTTGGGGGCTTTTTCGAGCATGTTGATGGCCATTTTCCCCCACCTGGGTTCTTGGCCGTCTGGCTCGAGTGTCGTCCCAAACCGCTTGCAAAAATACTACTGCGGCGTTTGTCCAGTTGGGGGCTTTTCCGAGTATGTTGATGACCATTTTCCCCCACCTGGGTTCTTGTCCAACGGGCTCGAGGGTTGTCCCAAAACCAGCTGCAAAGGAAGTACATTCCGCAAAATATAAATGGGGGAAGTTTCACGAGTTTGGCAGTGTGATTTCCCCCGATATAGCCCATTGGATAACAACTGTCTTAGTCGAAAATCTTAAGCAGTGGTTTCTTGATGTCGTCTTGGATCGCTCTGTATCTTTCGAACGCCCGGCTACCAGGTTTGTGCCCAGTCATTGAGGATATGACGGCGGGATCCTGAACCACGCGGTATAGATTGCCGATGAAATTACGTCGGGCCATATGCGACGAGGCTTTCTCACATATGG
>CAMVAP010000072.1 GCA_947165485.1 uncultured Prevotellaceae bacterium | reverse complement strand
GCATTTTCTCGTTTTTTTGTGTCCAACTTTTGGGGCGCAGTTCACTCGTGTGGCGGGGGGTGGACAGGGATGAGGTGGACGGGCCTCGACGAGGGCCACTCATTCCAGGGGAATGGGCTGCCACCGTTATTGGCCCCCTTCAGGGCCCAATTTGGGCATCGACAGTTTCCCCAGGCCACACTGACCTATGGCCAGTGCGCCCTGGGGTTGGCTAAATTCAAGGCCGCTGGCCTTGACGAGGTCTTTCGACCTCATGTTTGCCCCACTGATTTTCGGCATACGATTCGTTGAAGTTTCCCCAGGCCACACTGACCTATGGCCAGTGCGCCCTGGGGTTGGCTAAATTCAAGGCCGCTGGCCTTGACGAGGTCTTTCGACCTCATGTTTGCCCCACTGATTTTCGGCATACGATTCGTTGAATAGGTTAGTTGCTAGTCGCTAACTCCGAACTCCTAACTTCCGCTCACCCGATAATAAGGTGTGGCGGGGTGGTCGAAGGCCACAGCAAGGCCAGCGGCCTTGACTTGAATTAACCCTAGGGCGCACTGGCCGAAGGTCAGTGTGGCCTAGGGAAAGCAGACCATAATAGGAGCGGGCCTCGAAGAGGGCCAATAACGTCAGAATCAGGCAATTTGACTATGGTGCGCTTGTCGTAGTGAGTGGCCCCCTTCAGGGCCCATATCGACATGAGCGTCTCTCCCCAGGCCTCACTGACCTTCGGCCAGTGCGCCCTGGGGTTGCCTCAATTCAAGGCCAGCGGCCTTGCGCAGGCCTTCGACCTGCTCGCCTGACAAAGCAAGCCCCTTCAAACCCACAAGAAGAGCGGCCCGCAGAGGGGCCGCCCTTCTTAGAATTCACTTGAGGCTAAAGCCTAAAACCTAAGGCCTAAAGCCTAACGTTCTTACTTCATCACCTTAACGGCGCTGGTGGTACCGTCGGTGTAGGTGGTAACGACGATGGTCATGCCGTTAGCCTCCTGCATCTCCTGACCAGCGAGGTTGAAGTAGCGAACACCAGCAACAGTCTTGTTGGCGTCGAGCTCATCGATACCAACGAAGTTGGCCTGAGCTGCGTAAACGTAGTAGTCACCATCGGGGCCAATAGCTACACCCATGTTGTAGTTGTAACCTACGGGCAGGTAGTAGTAACCCTCGGACTCGGCAAACAGCTCATTGCTCAGAGCGGTACCGAGAACGGTGTTAACCTCGGCATCGGGAGCACCGTAGCGCACGCCGTTGATCACGAAGTAGTAGTTCACGTTGGGACGCTCCTCGGTCTGGGGATCGAAGCCACCATAGAGCACGTAATCAAGAGCAACGGTGGTGGTGTAGTCACCATTGGAACCCTCGGACATTGCATACCACTCGGGTTCGCCATTGGCCTTGATCATCACCATCCAGTAACCCTGCATGTGGGGATCGGTGGGCTGCTCGCCAGCCTTGGGCTCGATCACGAAGTTCTGGGCCTCGCTCTGGCTCATCTCCTTACCAGCCTCCTGGGCGGTAGCGTAAACAGAAACCTCGATAGCATCCTCACCAGCCTCGGGACGGGCGATGGTGTAGGGGTTCTCAACAGCCTCGCCATTGACGTAGAGGACAACCTCGCCATCACCGGCAGCGGTGAAGGTGTAAGCGTCGTCGGTCACCTCAAAGGTTACGGTGGGAACGGCGGTGTAAACGGGAACCACGGGAGCGGTGTACTCAACCGTGAAGGTCTCGGTCATGGGCTCATAGCCAGGAGCCTCGACGGTAACAACGATCTCGTTGCTGCCCTCGGCGAGCTGATAGGGAGCCTCGGCCTCCTCACCATTGATGGTAACGGTCACGTTAACATCCTCGGGGCCATTGTAGCTAATGGTAACAACGCCATTCTCATCGGGCTCGCTAACAATAATCTCACCCTCGAACTGTGCGGGAGCGGGAATAGTGTAAGTGCGAACGAAGGTCTGCTCCAGGGTGTTGTAACCCTCGGCCTCGACGGTAACAACGATGGTGTTGTCACCCTCGGCGAGCTTGTAGGGAGCCTCAGCTGCCTCACCATTGATGGTAACGGTAACGGTAACATCCTCGGGACCATTGTAGCCGATCTCAACATAACCAGCCTCATCAGCCTCAGATACGGTGATCTCACCAGTGAGGTCCTTAATCACAACGGGAGCGGTCCAGGTTACAACGAAGGTCTCTTCCTTGGTGTTGTAGCCCTCGGCCTCAACGGTAACAACGAGAGTGTTCTCACCCTCTACCAGCTGGATGTTCTCGCCATTGTACTCCTCACCATTCACCTTGATGGTCACGTTCTCCTCGCCAGTGTAGGCAACGGTAACGATACCATCCTCGGTGGGCTCGCTAACTACGATCTCACCAGTCAGATCCTGGGGAACAACCTGGCCACCCTCAACGGTGATGTTGGTCACGCGGGTGTTGGTCTCACCCTTGGGGCAGGTGCCGGGACGGGGGTCCTGACCACAGGCCAGCATCGACTCAATCGTCAGCTCGCCGCCCTGGAAATCCTGGTCAAACTGAAGGGTCATGCTGAACATCAGATAATCACCAGGCAGCCACTTGTTGGCACCAATGGTAACGGGGTCGTCCTCGTCGGGATCAGAGCCCTCGGGATAGTAGTAACCAGCCTCCATGCTTGCGCCAATGAAACGCTGAGTGTCGAAGTTGCTGGCCAGAGCTACTGCGTAGTCCTTGGGATTACCAACGGCGTCCATACCATGAATGGTCATGCCCTCAAGGGCCTCGGCGTTCTTGATAGCTACGCCCTCGGGAAGATACATGTTAACCTGCCATGAGCTCACCATGTAGTCAAAGTGAGCATACACGTTTACAGTCATGCGGCGAGCCTTTCCGGTCGGCTGCTGGAGAAGCTCCTGAGATACCTCGAAGTCCTCGACGTAGAAGTAGTCCTCCTGTGCACACAGGCTACCTGCCATCAACAGAGCTGCAAGAGTAAATAAAAATTTCTTCATAATAGAAATAAAATTAAAATGTTAATAATAAAAAAGTTAAGTTGTCAATTTATTTTCAAATAAGCGCAGTCAGGGAATTAACCATATTGAACGTATCAAAGTGTTCCAGAGAATATGTTGGATTGAATGTTCATTTCTTAAACCTGTTGAATTGTTGTTTATTTAACGTTAGTTGAAACAGCTTAGCAATCTCGTTTAAAAGGTGAATGTGAACCTATCTATTTACCTGTCGCTAATACCATAGGCTTGAAATCATCGTGCATGACGTAGCCCAGCAGGGGCACTCTTGACACCATGTCGTGCGTGTTAATGCATTCATACTCAAGCATATTATCTAACAACAGGTTGTAAAAACTCTATTTCTTTCACGGCAAAAGTACAACTTTTCACAATTCTAGCAAGTAATAGCGAACGAAAAAATAATTAAAGATTGTTAATTCCTCAAGTTCTAAAGCGGCTGCGCCACTTTAGAAGCTTGAGGATTAGGTGTTAGGCTTTAGGTTTTAGGCTTTAGGTGCTAGGGACTAGATGACGATGACATAGACCCAGTGGGCGACGATGGCGGCAGCGAGTCCGCCGATGGTGTGGGACAGGATGGCGCGCGAGGTGAGCTCACGGTAGTGCATCGAGTCGAGCATGGCGGTGTGGGTGCTCAGGAAACCGCTCCAGCACATGCCGATGGCGGTGAACACGGCGATGGCGTTGCCATCGACCCATCCCTGCTGGATGAACTTGGGCACCAGACCCAGGGCAGCGCCCACGGCTCCCAGTGCAGTGATGGGGAAGCCGATGAGGTGAGGATCGTTGAAGCCAAAGAGCACCTTGAAGACGATGCTGATCTTGTCGCCCAGCCAGGGGAGGACGCCCACACCCTCATAGGCGGCACCGGTGTAGGTGCCGTCGGGGCTGGCCGAGAAGGTGAGGATCATCACCAGCGAGGAGATGATGATCACGCCAGGGATGATGGCCAGTCCCACATCGACGCCCGTGCGTCCACCGTCGAGCAGGGAGTTGAGAATGCGCAGGAAGAGCGACTTGTACTCCTCGTGCTCGACCTTGAGGTCATCCTCGGTGAGCTCGCAGGCAGGCTCGTAGGCATACTCGGGATGGGTCTTCTTGACAAAGTACTGCATGAGGCGTGTGGAGACCATGCAGCCAAAGATGGCTCCCACAAGTCCAATGAGTGGCTCGGCAAAGTAGCCATAGCCCATCATGAAGATGATGACGATCAGTCCCATGCCGAATGCGGTGCCAAAGTTGGTCAACGAGATAAACTGGTATTTCTTGAAGTGGGAAGCAAATCGCTTGTCCTGGGACAGGGTGATGATGGCGGGGTTGTCGCTCAAGAAGGTCAACACGGCACCCAGCGAAGCCATGCCCGGCAGGTTGAACAGGGGCTTCATCAAGGGGCGCAACGCCTTCTCGAGGAGCTCAACGACGCCAAACTCGACAAAGAGGCGCCCGATGGCACCGGTGACGACACACACGGCCATGAGGAAGAAACAGGTGTTCAACAGGAGGTCATGGGCGGTGTGCATGACGGTGTTGAGCATGTTGGCAGCGCCCATCTTGATGGCCAGGCCGGCAAACAGGGCTACAACAATCGAGAGACAGATGACACCACTCAGGCGGTGGCGGGCGCGCTTCAAGGTACGGAAGTACCTCTTGGTGAGCGACATGTGCATTCTACGCATTTTCATGACCGGTAGTTTCTTGTTTATAGTTTTATGGTGGATGGTTAAAAAGTGGTGCAAAGGTAGAGATTTTTTGGTAAATAGTGGGTGGTTTATTGTTTTTTTATTGCCACTGGGGCCGCGGCGGGAGCCGCGGCATACATTAACACTGACGCGACTTACTTAACACTGACGCGGGGTGCGCTAAAAAAAACCTGCCGACGGGAATCGCGGCAGGGATATGACTTTATAATATTAATAACGTGGATCAGAAGGGGGGACGGCCACCACCGGGACGGCCACCACCGGGGCCTCTACCACCGGGGCCTCCACCCCAGCGATCGGCGTTGCGGTCCTTGGGCTGTTCACCCTTCTTGAAGGTGTTGAAGCGGTAGGTAAAGGTCACCATGCCGTAACGTCCCAGGGAGTTGTAGAAGACGTCCTCGATGTAATCGCCGGTGACGTTGCGGTAGATGTTCTTACGCTGGCCCAGGATGTCATAGACCGATATGGTCAAGGCAGCCTGCTTCTCCTTGAGGAACTGATAGGCAATCGAGCCGTTCCAGATCCACTGGGCGCTGTTGTAGCCGGCGCTGTAACCGCTGGTGGTGCTGTAGCGCAGGTCGGTGCTGACAACCAGGCCGAAGGGGGCCGAATAGGTGGCGTCGAACATGCCGCCCCAGGTGTGGATGTTGCGGGTGTTGGACTTGAGAGCCGATGTGGTGGTATTCTGGAAACTGTAGCGAGGACGCAACTCAATGTCAAACACGCTGTTGCGGAATGCCAGACCTGGCGAGTAGTTGATCATCCAGGTGTTGCTGCGGTTCTCGACACCGTCGGTAATGCTCTTGGAGACACCATAACGGGTGAACAAGTGGCTCGTGAAATACCATACCTTGCTGGCCCCGAAGGGGAAACTCAACATGTTCATCGCCATCGCGCTCCACACACCGCCCACGTTGGCATAGCTGGTGATGCGGCCACCGGTCTGCGGATTGGTGGTGACGTTAGAGACGATGCTGTTCTGGGCAAAGTCAACATTCATCATGGCCATGATGCTGCGCTGTGCGCCCTGGGCAAAGTCACCGAATCGCAGGTTGATGTTATGGCTGAAGGTGGGCTTCAACTCGGGGTTACCGATGATGATGTTCAGCGGGTTGCTCTCGTCGGCAACAGGCTGCAACTGGTTGATGCTGGGCTGATTGGCCCTCATGCGGTAGTGGAAGTTGAGATTGCGCGTGTCGGTAAACTTGTAGCGGAAGCGGGCGTAGGGAGCGACCGACCAAGCCCAGCGGGCAGCGATGTCGCGTGCACTGTTGATGAGATCCTTGCTCTTGGACATGGCGCTGTTGACACTGAGTCCCACGTTGAGGTTATAGGCCTTGCGCACCTGGCGGAAGCCGACGCTGAACTCCTGGTTGAAGAACGTGTTGCGGAAGCTGTTGCTCAACGACTCGTTCCAGTCCTGATCGGTCACGGTGCCGCTGGGCCAGACGCCCTCGCGCATGTTGTCATAGACCATCTTGTCGCTGGTAGTGTAGCGGTAGTTGCCACTATAGGAGAACTCGAGGAAGCGGGCGTTCTTGACGTTGCCGATGGGCTCGGTCCAGGAGAGGCGTCCCGTGACGCCGTGGGTCTTGCGGCGGTTGTTGGCCGTCTGGTCGATGAGCTGGATGCTGTCCTGGAGGTAGTAGGTGTTGTCGGTATAGGTGTCGGCATCCTCGCGCACATTGCTGTAGCGGTAGTTGAGCATCAGGGACTGACTGCGTCCGGGATGGCTGGCGACCTTGTGGTTATAGATCAGGCGTGCGCCCCACTCGTAGCTCTTGCCGTCGTTGAAGAAGTTGCTCAAGCTGCGGTTCACAGGCGACATTGCGGCATCACCGGCACGTGTCATCGACGAGTCGGTACGCTGGCTCTTGTTGAAGTTGAACGAGAAGTTGGGACGGAACTCGATGGTGTTATTGCTGTCCACCTCCCACTTGAGGCGGAAGTCACCGCGCAGGTTGTGACCCTTGTCACGTGCCGCGGTATTGGCATCGTAGTAGCTCACCGAGTCGGTCAACAGGTTCTGGCGCGCAGTGCTGGTGCGGGTGTCACGGTCGCTGTGACTGTACATCACGTCACCGCCCACACGGAAGTGTTCGTCATCCTTGCTGCCGACGTTGAAGTTGATGCCGGCATACTGGGACGAGGTCACGCCCCGGTCGCCGCCGAAGCGCTGGAAGCGCCCGGAAGCGCCGTCGCCGAATCCCATACTGTTCACATTGTTGCCACCGCCCAGGATGGTGAACTGGTTACCGTCGCGGAAGTGGTTGATCATCACATTGCCGGCATAGCGCTTGTCGGTGCCGTAGCCCGCATTGACCGTGCCAAACCAGCCGTTGTTCATGCCCTTCTTGACCGAGAGGTTGATGACCGTCTCGTCGTCGCCATCGTCCACGCCGGTGAGTCGCGCCAGGTCACTCTTGCGGTCGATGACCTGTAGCTTGTTGATCATGTCGGCGGGAATATTCTTGCTGGCCACTGTGGGGTCGTCGCTGAAGAACTCCTTGCCGTCGATGAGAATTTTCTTGACTTCCTTGCCATTGGCCGTGATCTTGCCGTCGGTACCCACCTCGACGCCCGGCAGGCGCTTCAACAGGTCCTCGACCACGGCATTGGCCTGGGTCTTGTAGGTGTCGGCATTGAACTCGATGGTATCTTCCTTGACGGTAATCGGGCTCTTGAGTCCCACGACGACCGCCTCCTTGAGCATAATCGTGTTGGGGTCCATCTTGACCACGCCGATGTTCACGTCACGACCATCCTCACCGACGGTGACATGCTTGATCACATCGTTATAGCCCAGATAGGAAAAGCGCAGCAGGTACTTGCCCGCCTTGACGCCCTTGATATTGAAAACACCGTTGAGGTCGGTCGTGGTGCCCTTGACCAGTGTGCTATCCTTGGTGGGTCGGAGCAACCGTACCGATGCCTCGATCAACGCGGTCGTGTCCTGGCTATCGACCAGCACGCCGTTGATGACCGCCGCATGGGAAGTGAGCGACAAGAGACAGCTCATAACCATCAAGAATGAAAAAAGTGTTCTACTCATAATACAATTTACTATATATGTGTGGTTTGACGTCGCAAAATTACTTGAAAGCGGTAAACGTCACAAAAAAATTCGATAATTCTACCGTTTTTATCGACCAAATAGAAGCAGAATGCACCCTTGCAGCTTTTTCTGGCGCATTTTTTGTATTAGTCAGGAAAAAACCTTAACTTTGCCCACAAATCAACCTAAAAAATTGGCTTAGAATATCATGAGTAAAGTCATTATCATTGGATGCGGTGGCGTCGGCACCGTGTGCGCCCACAAGTGCGCGCAGAATCCTGACGTGTTTAACGAGATCGTGATTGCCTCACGCAACCGCGCCAAGTGTGATGCCGTGGCCCGTGCCATCGGCAAGGACAACATCACCACCGACCAGGTGGATGCCGACGACGTTGATCAGCTCGTGGCCCTGCTCAACCGCCACAAGCCCGACATGGTCATCAACCTGGCCCTGCCCTATCAGGACCTGACCATCATGGAGGCTTGCCTGCGCTGCGGGGTGCACTACCTGGACACCGCCAACTATGAGCCGCGCGACGAGGCCCACTTTGAGTACAGCTGGCAGTGGGCTTACCGTGAGCGCTTTGAGCAAGCGGGGCTGACCGCCATCCTGGGCTGCGGCTTTGACCCGGGCGTGAGTGGAGTCTATACGGCCTACGCCGCCAAGCACCACTTCGGCGAGATGCACACCCTCGACATCGTGGACTGCAATGCCGGTAACCACGGCAAGGCATTTGCCACCAACTTCAACCCCGAGATCAACATCCGCGAGATTACCCAGAAGGGCCGCTACTGGGAGAACGGCAAGTGGGTGGAGACGGGCGCGCTAGAAATCCACAAGCCCCTCACCTACCCCATGATTGGCCCGCGCGAGAGCTACCTGATGTATCACGAGGAGCTGGAGTCGCTGGTCATCAACTTCCCCACCATCAAGCGTGCCCGGTTCTGGATGACCTTTGGCGAGGAGTACCTGACCCACCTGCGCGTGATTCAGGACATCGGCATGGCGAGCATCGAGCCCATCAACTACCAGGGCATGGACATCGTGCCGCTGCAGTTCCTCAAGGCCGTCCTGCCCAACCCGCAAGACCTGGGCGAGAACTATACCGGCGAGACGAGCATCGGTTGCCGCATCAGCGGAACCGACAAGGAGGGCAAGCCGTTGACCTACTACATCTACAACAACTGCGACCACCACAAGGCCTATGAGGAGACTGGAATGCAGGCCGTGAGCTACACCACTGGCGTGCCGGCCATGACGGGTGCGATGATGTTCCTCAAGGGACTGTGGCGCAAGCCCGGCGTGCACAACGTGGAGGAATTTGATCCCGATCCCTTCCTGGAGGTGCTCAACAAGCAGGGCCTGCCCTGGCACGAGCAGTTCAACATCGACCTGGAAGCGTGATCTAACCACAGCCCATCATTCGGCCTGCGAATAATGGGCTGTGTCATAATGCTATGCTTGCAATATAATCCGTGCAAAGCTCGATTAATGCTACCAGTTGCGAATTATGACACAGCCGATTATTTGCGGGATTATTTCAAGTAGATTCTTAGTTTAAGGGGCTAGAGGAGAGTGTGGAAGCGTTCCCGAATTGGGCAATGAGGCGCTCGTCGGCCTCGCACCAGGGGAGGGACATGAGTTCACTCCAGGGTAGCCAGCGGCTGGCCTCGTGCTCGCGCATCGTGAAGGCGGTAGTTGGAGCCGTGCAGCGATAGGCGGCTAGGGTGATGGTAAAGTCGGGATAGTCGTGGGTAACGGTCGCCAGATGCTCGTGCACCTCGACATCCAGGTCCATCTCCTCCAGCAACTCACGATGCAAAGCCTGTTGAGGGGTCTCACCCGCCTCAATTTTTCCTCCCGGGAATTCCCACAGGTGGCTGGTGTAGCTGTAGCGGGTCTCGCCACGCCTCATGCACAGCACCTTGCCGCCGACCTCGATGACGGCGGCCACTACATTGTAATGCTTGCGTGTGTTCATTTCACCAGGTCCTTGCCTGCATCACGCCATGCCATCACACCGCCATTGAGGTTGGTGACCGTGTAACCCTGCTCGGTAAGCTTGCTGGCAGCACGGGCACTGCGGCGCCCGCTGCGGCAATAGACGGCCACAGGGCGCTGCTTGTCGAGGACGGCCATCGCCCTGGGGAGAAAGTCGGCCTCATTGACATCGACAAGCGTTGAACCGGCAATGTGCCCATCACTGTACTCGTCGGCAGTGCGCACGTCGAGCAACTGCACATTGGGGTCGGCAATAAACGCCTGAAATTCATCCACATTCACATTGGAGAAAGCCGTGAGCATCCTGTTACCGTCACCGGAGTTCCCACGGGTGAACATCCTGGCACACGATACCGCAATCACACAGACGATGGCCAGGATCAACATCGTTTTTACATTTATCATCAATAATGTCATCATAATCATCTGAGTTATTAAACGGTGGCAAAGGTACGATTATTTTTGTCGATGACCAAGCAACCGATTACAACACCTATTTAAAAAAATAAAAAGTACCATGAATAATTAAAGAAAAATCTTTACCTTTGCGGCAGTATTTAACAGGCAATCGTGCTGATTGTCATTGACTACCACCATATTGTACAATTCATTATTATAAAAAACAATAAAGTAAACAGCAGTAATCAATGAGTTTAGTTAGACGACTGGTATTGTCCTCGCTTCTTGCCTTGACAGTGGGCACAGCCACCGCCCAGTACTACAGCGGTGAGCACACGTTTGACGGCGAGCACAGGAATGAGGTCTCGGCCTCGATAACTACTGGCAAGAACGTCATTACAGGCCCCTGCATTGGCAACACGGTGCACTACAAGCATTACTTCAACGACCACTGGAGCCTGGACGGCGGAGCCAACTTGCAGTACACCAAGAAGCTCTACGGCTTCAAGGCCAAGGGCGAGTACCACTTCCAGGTCAAGGCGTTCCACCTGTTTGCCTCGGCCGAGTACCTGTTCAACCACTACCACCGCTTCAACACCAACGAGAACGTGGGCAACCTGTCGATGAGATTTGAGCGCGGCTACTGGGACATCACCCTGGGCGGCTCGCTCATCGGCTACAACATGATGGGCGACCACTACACCGAGCCGTTGACGCTGACCTTTGGTGCCCACGCGACGTTGAGGCCCCGCACCAACAGGTGGAACGTGGGTCTGCTGTTCCGCAACTATGACGACTTCTACTACGAGAACTGGAACATCAACTGGGGTTTGGACTTCTATTACCGTTTTTCGCCCCGGTTCAAGCTCTTTGGGGAGTTTGACATCCGCCCGGCTGGTTCAATGAGCCAGTTGGCGAGCAAGTATGAGACAATAGGCAAGGTTGGTTTAATCTATCGATGGAAATAACAATGAAAAAGTCAATATCATATAGCCTCATGGCAGCAGCCGTGCTGCTGTCGGCATCAATAGCCTTCACCTCGTGTGAGAAAGTTAGCCCCCAGGGCGTGCTCATGGGTAACACCAGTGTCGATGACCGCGTGAAGCAGTCACTGACCAACTACTCCTATATCGACGTGGCTCTGGACAAGACGCTGGCCGACACCATCAAGGAATACTCCTTCCTGGTGGGCAGCGACAGCCACA
>CAMVAP010000071.1 GCA_947165485.1 uncultured Prevotellaceae bacterium | reverse complement strand
GCCAAATATTCCGAAGAAAAAATCCAATATTTAACTCACATTAACAAATGAATGGAAGAAATGGGCAAATATTGGATTTTTTCACCGAAATTTCATCGAAAAAAGATAGAAATCCAATAGCCGTTATCAAGCGTTCACTTGAACCTTGATTCCAGCGTCGCGGAATCGCTGCGCAATGTGTTCCAACTCCTCCTTGGACACTTTCTCAAGATCCTCGACAGGAGTCTTACGGTCGATACTGTAGAGCATCACCTCGCGCGGCTGGATTTGCAGGTAGGCGCTCAACAGGGCATCCAGCTCCTCGTCGGTCGTGTTGTCAAAGCGCTTGCCGTTATACTCACCGCGTATCATGATGGTCTGCACCACACACTGCCCGCTGAACTTCTTGAGGTCGGCAATGACACCCTCGGGCAAGCAATTGGGCGAGACAGGCTGATTGATGGCGATGAAGGTGCCGGGGAAGGCACTGTCGAGTTTAAGGATATTATTGTCCACCTTAAGCAAGGCCTCGGCCACCGCGGGCTTGCCGGCCATGGTCGAGTTACTGAGCACCGACACCTTGGCATTGGGGAAGTACTGGGTGCGCAAGCGCAGCACATCCTCCACCACTTTCTTGAACTCGGGGTGCAGTGTGGGCTCACCATTGCCCGAGAAGGTGATGACGTCGAGGGTCTGGCCCTGCTCCTTCATCTCCTCCAGCTTGTGCTTGAGTTGTTTCTTGACAGCCTCACGCGTGGGCACACCGTCCTTGCCAGGTCCCTGGGCGTTGAAGCCTGCCTCACAGTACACACAGTCAAACGAACAGATCTTGCCATCATTGGGCATGAGGTTTATACCAAGGGACATGCCCAGCCTGCGACTGTGGATGGGTCCGTATATCGTCGAATGAAATAATACAGTTTGCATGATTTATATTATAGTTGTTAGTTGTTAGTTTTTAGTTGTTAGTTGTTAATTGCTCGTATAATCATTGATTACACATTATATTATATAAATATTAGACCAGGTTGAGCTGTTGCAGAATGTCGTTGACATCGATGTGTGACAGTGTGCGCCGCTGCTGCAATGCATCGGCAAAGGCATCCATCGCCTTGCGCACACGCGAATCATTAAACAGACGCTTCAAGTTACTGAACACCTCGTCAAAGATGGGTTCCACCTCGTCACGTTCGAGCTGGCACGAATCTAGACCATCGGCGCAAGCAGCATTAAACAACTGGTCACGCAAGCGGTCATCGACGGTGCCATTGTCAAGCACCATGCGACGGCACAGGGCATTGGCCACAGCGAGGCCCACCGAGATGCGGTAATGCCCCAGAATGTACTGCCATGCGCCACGAGGCGACAGGCGCGGATTGCCAGCAAAGTAGAATTCGGGCGTGAACTGGATACACCCCTCACCCTCGGCATCAAGGGTAACGGCGGTAAACAAGTCTTCGGCCTCAAACACCGTCAGTCCTAACGCCATGCCGGCCACACCGTAGCTCTTGTCCAGTTCATCACGATATCTCATCTCGATCGGTTTCTCTTTCATAACATTCTCTTCATTTGCGGCCAAAGTCGGCAGGAATCTCCCCCCACTCCGATGTATTCCACTTGAGAATCATGTTGCGCCACGTGTGGGTGGCAAGCCAGCGTTCGGCACGTGCTATGATTTCAAACAGGCGGACATTGGCATCGGTTCTGGCCAACTTGGTTCGGCACTTAGCGGCTCTCACCCATGCCTGCGCCGTCTTGCTATCACTATAGATGGCCGTGTGGTCATTTCCCTGATTGTGGAACAACGCCAATGCATGAACGATGGCCAGGAATTCACCAATGTTGTTGGTAGCATCAGGGAAAGGTCCTTGATGAAACAACTCCACCCCCGTGGGCACATCCACACCGCGGTATTCCATCACACCAGGATTGCCCGAGCAAGCGCCGTCAACAGCAATGCTGTCGCGCACGATTCCCGGAATGGCTTCATAGTTGACAAACTCGCGGGGTGCACGGGCGATGGCACGCAGGATATCCATCTCGCCCGGGTCGTTGCGGAAAGCCTCCACCGCCTCCTCCTGAGAGCCGAAGGCCTTGTAGCGGGCACCAGGATAACCTTTCACCCGCAACTCGCATTCAGCCCACGAGTCACAGATGCCAGGCTCGGTTCCCTGCCACACCACATACCACTTGCGCTTGTCACTTGCCATGATTTCTCATTTCAATTTACTTGAAAGGACAAAATTACATCAAATTTCTGAAAGCGGCAAACCGCAGAACCATAAGAGCGGGGCAGACCCACTCCTAACTCCTCATTCCCAATTCCATTGCCAGCCGGCGCGCGGTGCGCTGGGTGGCAGCGGCGGTTTCGATGTCGGTGGAGTCAAATTGCATTTGGGCTTGACTATAATAGGATGACCGGGCCTGCAATTCACGTTTCACAAGCGGCAACACCTCATCGGCAGCAAGGGTATTGATCTTGGGACGTTTACACTTTTGCTCTGGCAGCAACAGACGCGCTGTGATGCGCTCGGGACTGGTAGTCAGCCACACTGTAGTGCCAGCCTGGTTCATCAGCGCCATGTTATCACCATGACAAGGGGTGCCCCCGCCACAACTCACGATGACATCGGTCATTGCAGCCACTTCAAGCAAAGCCTCAACCTCTAACCGGCGGAAGCGTTGCTCGCCCATTTTCTCAAAAATCTGAACCACCGTCATGCCACAACGGTCCTCAATCCACTCATCGAGATCGATAAAGCGGCACTGCATCAGCCCGGCAAGCACCTCGCCCAGCGTGGTCTTGCCGCAGCCCATGTAACCGATGAGAAAAACAGGCTTCATCACAGCCACCCCGCACTGCGATACCAGGCAATGGCTTCGCGGATGCCATCGCGCAACGAATACTTGGGATTGAAATTGAAGTCACGCCGCGCCTCGCTCGTGTCGCACTGCCAGTTGCGCTGTTTCAATATCTTGAACTTGTCGCGGTTGAGGGTGCTGGCCTTCATGGTCACCTTGCCTATCCACTCAGCCACATGGCACACCACCTTGACCAGCCACAACGGGCACGTCACAGGAATGACAAATTTCTTGCCCAATTCCTCGCACACGATTTTGCGGAACTCCTGCTGGGTATAGGCTCTGTCCTCGCTTATGAAATAGGCCTTGCGCAGGGGACCCTTCTCCAGGGCATCCATCACACCCGTCACCAGATCCTTGACATAGATAAAGGTGAGCATCTGCTTGTCAAACCCCACACTGAAGTCAAAGCCGCGCTTGATGCTCTTGATCATCAAGTAATAGTCACGCTCATGCGGGCCATAAACACCCGTGCAGCGGAAGATCGTGTAGGGGAAGCCCTCGATGCTGCGCAAGTAGGTCTCGGCCTTGAGCTTGGACACGCCATAGAAAGTGTTGGGTATCGGTATATCGGTCGCCATGATGGGCTTGTAAGTCTTCTCGTCACCAGGCCCCATGACGCTCAAGCTGCTCATCATCAGGAACACGTCGGGGGTCATCTCGGTCGCGCGTAGGGCATCGACCAGAGCGCGCAGGTAACCATGATTCACACGTTCAAAGTCCAGATAATTGGTACTCTTGGTCACGCCCAGGTTGTGGACAATATAATCCCACCTGCCCCACTCCCCAGCATGGTCACGCAGGGTTTCTTCCAAGCGGTCCTGATCATCATAATCCAGCTCGATGAAATGGATGCGCTCGTCTTGCAGGAACTCACGGCTAGTTGTCGAGCGAACGGCAGCCCAGGTGTCATATCCTCGCTTGAGCGCTTCCTCAACAAGAAATCCACCAATAAAACCGCCTGCTCCAGTAATGAGAATGCTTTTCATTATTATTCTTAATCCTGTGATTTGTGTTTCGCCTCGCGGGCAAGGGCTAGCTTTGTACCCTTGATAGCGTTCTTGGCGTTGAACTCAACAGCCTCGACCACATGCTGGGCGATATACTCGGGAGAGATGTTCTTCAAGCAACGATAGTCGCCATACTTGCAGGGCTTGTCACCATTGATCGAACAGGGTCGGCAATCCATGTCTAGCTGGATGTCGTCCTCGACAATCTGGTTATAGCCCAGGTAGCCACAAGCGGGAGACGTGGGACCCCAGATGGTCATTGCCTGCAAGTCAACCAGCGAGGCCAGGTGCATGTTGGCCGACTCCATCGTGAGCATCAAGTCACACTTGGCAAACAGGGCGTACTCATCGATGAACTTGTGCTTGACCTCGGCCATCGAGACAACATTCTTATACTTACGTGCGATGGGACGCAAGGCGATTTTCTCGGCCTTGCCACCACCCATGAGGAATATCCAGTAATTCTCATGCTTGGACAACTCGGCGATCACCTTTTCCATCAGTTCCAGCGGATAAGCCTTGTTCTTATGGGACGAGAAGGGTGAAATGGCAATCCAGCGCTGCCCTTCTTCCTTCTCCAGCACGATGGGGCTCACCGGCCAGTCACGCCCGTCATACAGGTGGGTGAAATTGTCGGGCACCGTATAGCCCAACTGCCTGAACACATTGCGGTAGCGCTCATGGATAGGGGTTACTGGCTCACTCGTCTTGTGGTTGACCAGAGCACGGCGCTTGGGCTTCTCGCGGTCCAGGCGCGCCACCTTAGCCCCCCTGAACTTCATGTAGGCATCAATGACCCATGTGCCACTCACGTTATGCAGGTCGGCCACACCATCAATGTCATAGAGGCGGTGCAGCTGGGAGGCCAGTTTCAATAAGCCGAACAGGCCGCTGTGGTTCCCCTTGACATCAAAGTCCACCACCTTCAGGTTGGCAGGCCGGTCATGGAACATCGTGGCGGGCCACTTCTTGGTCAGCATGATGAAACGGGTATCGGGATTGGCCTTGCACACAGGGTAAAGGACGGGAATGGTCATCGCCACATTGCCAAGCACCGACAGGCGCATGACAAGCACGTTACGCATGGGTTTCTCGTTAGCTGCCATATAGCGTAGGATTAAATTAAGTTTGCTTATGTTTGGGCAAAGTTATATAATATTAGCGATATGTGCAACAATATAAAAAAACTATTTCTTCTCGACCCTGCTCACAATCCGCTCCACAACCCGTTCAGGGCTGATTCCCGAGAGGCAACGATAATCACCATAGCGGCAATCCCTCTCACCATAAATGGAGCATGGCCGGCATTCCATGTCGAGTTGCAGGTCGGTGGATGCATCCTGGCCATAGCCCAGAAAACCGCAAGCCGGAGCCGTTGCGCCCCAGATGGTTAAGGCCTCCAGCCCCACCAATGATGCCAGGTGCATATTGGCCGAGTCCATCGTCACCATCAAGTCGCACTGCGACAATAGGGCGTACTCATCCAGAAATCCGTGCTTGACCTCGGCCAACGAGAGCACGTGAGGGTACTGGCGCGCGATTTTGCCCAGAGCGGTTTTCTCGTCCTTGCCGCCCCCCATGAGAAAGATCTGGTAATTCTCCCGACCGCTTAACTGCGCCACCACCTGTTCCATCAACGGCAAGGGATAGACCTTGCCCCTGTGGGCCGAGAACGGCGAGATGGCCACCCAGTGCTGCCCGGGTTGCTTATCCAGCACCATGAGGCTGGTGGGAATGGGCTTACCGTCAAACAGGCGGGAGAAACCATGAACAGGGGCGTCCAGTCCCAGCTGCCGGAACACCTCGCGGTAACGCTCATGGGTGGGGGTTATCGGCTCACCGGCCTTGTGTTGAATCAAGGCCTTGCGGCGGTCCCGTTGCTTATCCAGGCGCGCCACAGGAATGCCATGCCACCTCATGCACGTGCCCAGCATCCAGGTGCGCAACACGCTATGCAGGTCGGCCACGGCATCAATATCATATTGTTGACGCAATTCCCGGGCTAGACGCATCATGCCCAAGAAACCCTTATAGTCCTTGGTGTCAATGCCCACGACCTTCAGATTGTCGGGGCGGTCATGGAACATCGAGGCGGGCCACGCCCTGGTCAGCATGACAAAACGCGTGTCGGGATGAGCCCTACACACTGGATACAACACGGGTATGGTCATCGCCACGTCGCCCAGCGCCGACAAGCGCACCACGAGCACGTTGCGGTGACTAGCGTCACTTCTTGCCATACAGTACGGGATTGGTCTCGGGGTCGTTATACATCTTCATCTGGCGGTACACCTTCATGAACTTGCGGCCCGAAGCGATGTCGTCAAGCAACTGGTTGATGGCGGTGGTGAGATCCTCGCGCTGCTCCAGCAACACGTCGAGTTTAGCCTGGCACTTGGCAATGTGGGCAGCATCGGCATCGTGGCGCTCGGTCTGTTCACGCATGTGCCATATCTTGAGGGCAAGAATCGACAGGCGGTCGATGGCCCAGGCTGGGCTCTCGGTATTGATGGTGGCATCGGGCAAGACAGCGACATCGGCATAACGCTGGCGGAAATAAGTATCCACTTCCTCCACCAGGTCGGTACGGTCCTGATTACTGTGGTCGATGCGGCGCTTCAGCGCCAAGGCCTCAACAGGATCGATGGCCTCGTCGCGGATGATGTCCTCAAGGTGCCACTGCACGGCATCAATCCAGTTCTTACGGGCCAGGCTGTGCTCTATGGTACCTTCCTGAAACGGGTTATTGAACTCGGCATCAACGTCATCGGTGACGTGATACAATTTCACAACTTGGTCAAATATTTCGTTACATTTCTGTGCAAAGGTCATGATGATTCAATCTTTTTTATGGTAAGAACTATCAATTACCCGTCCACGCGCTCTCCCTTGAGCGTCGCGCTTGAGGCACTCAACACGCGGCACATCACTTTGTCACCGGGCTTTTCACCATGGGCGGGGAAAACGATGACTTTGTTCTGCTGGGTGCGACCAAACATATCATCGTGGCTGCGCTTGCTGTAGCCCTCGACCAGCACCTCAAAGGTCTTACCCACGTCGGCCCTGTTGCTGCACAGCGACAGTTCGTTCTGCAAGGCAATCATGCGGTTGAGGCGGTCAATCTTCACGTCCTCGGGGACGTTGTCGGGCAAGTTCTTGGCAGCAAACGTGCCCGGGCGCTCACTGTACTTGAACATGAAGGCCGAGTCAAACCCCACCTCACGCATCAGTGAGAGCGTCTCCTGGAAATCATCTTCGGTCTCGTCGTGGAAGCCCGTGAACATGTCGGTTGATATTCCACAGTCGGGCATCACGGCACGGATGCGGGCAATGCGGTCCAGATACCACTCACGGGTATATTTGCGGTTCATCAGTTTCAACACCTTGTTGCTGCCGCTCTGCACGGGCAGATGGATGTGGTTACAGATGTTGTCATGGCTGGCCATTGTGTCGATGATGGCATCGCTCAAGTCCTCGGGGTTACTTGTGGTGAAACGCACACGCATCTCGGGCGCGGCCTCGGCAACCATCGCCAGCAATTGGGCCAGGTCAACCGGGGCACCACCGTCGGCAGGCTTGTACAGGTAGGAATTGACATTCTGGCCCAGCAACGTCGCCTCCTTGAATCCACGCTCGCGCAGGTCACTCAACTCGTTGAGGATGCTCAGTGGCTCACGGCTACGTTCACGGCCACGGGTATAGGGCACAATGCAGTAGGTGCAGAAGTTGTTGCACCCCCTCATGATGCTGATAAACCCGCTCACCTTGCTGCCGGCCACACGCGACGGGATGATGTCGCGATAAGTCTCGGTAGTGGACAACTGGGTGTTGATGGCTTTCTCACCGCGCTCGGCCAGGACGATCAGCGACGGCAGTTCCAGATAGGCATCAGGGCCAGCCACCACATCGACGTCGTACTCATTGATGAGCACTTCCTTCATGCGCTCGGCCATACAGCCGATGATGCCGATGATGAGTCGACGCTGACGCTTGTGGCGGTAGGCGTTCAACTGGTTCAAGCGGGAAAAGATGCGCTGCTCGGCATTGTCGCGCACCGAGCAAGTGTTGATGAAGATCGCATCGGCCTCATCAATAGCTTCACAGGTCTCATATCCGGCCATCTTCATCACAGTGGCAACCACCTCACTATCGGCCACATTCATCTGGCAGCCGTACGTCTCAAGCAACAGGCGCTTGGTGGCATCACCTTGCCCATCATATATCAAATTCATTGCCATGTCCTAGTATCAATACAATCAGGGCGCAAAGGTACACAAAATCCCTCACTTGCACAACTACAGTGCCTGTTGATATATTTACTCCCCAAGTGATTATTGTCAAGTGAGAAAAAACGATTATCTTTGTCACTTGATACTTAAGGTAAAGAAGATGAAGACCGATTTAAAGACCAATATTAAGTTTTATCAAGTCTCTAGCCGATATTATCGGCCCGAGAACGAAATTGAACTGGCATCCATCACGCGATATGAGAAAGTGCCCACCATCGTCAGCGAAAGCGCCGATGAGGGAGCACGCGAGGCAGCCCTGGACGTGGCACATGTCATCAGCAAGTGTGTCGAGACCCGCGGCAGGTGTGTCATCGGCTTCGGGTCAGGTAGAGGCGCACTCAAGGTCTATGACGAACTGGTCAAACTCTACTTTGCCGACAAGGTGAACTTTGCCGATGTGGTGGCATTCAACCTGAGCGAGTTTGGTGTAACCGATGACGAGCAGCTGAGCACTCAGCGCTTCATCAACGAGCACCTCTACTCCAAGGTTGATATCGAACCCGATCAAATCCACCACCTTAACCGTCTGGCCGCCAATGAGAACGCACATGAGCAATGCAAGGCCTATGAGCGAGAAATCAACGACGCCGGAGGCCTTGACCTGATCCTGTGCGACCTCAACCCCGACGGATCGCTGGTGTGCAACGAACCAGGATCGGCACGCAACAGCGCTTGCCGGCTGATACTGCTGGGCAACGACACACGCACGAGGGTCACCGAGGTGTTCCAGAGCGATACTGCCCCCAGGACGGCAGTAACCCTGGGCATCGGCAACATCCTGGGTGCCGGCAAAATCATCGGTGTAGCCTGGGAGGAAGATTGTGCCACGGCGCTGTTCAACACCATCGAGGGAAGGATGACCGACCTCGTTCCCGCATCTTTCCTGCAGGTGCATGACAACGTCAAAATCTATGCCGACCTGGATGCCGCCTCACGCTTGACACGCATCAGTTACCCGTGGAAAGTGACCTCCTGTGAGTGGAACGACTATCTCATCCGCCGCGCCATTGTGTGGTTGTGCGGGCTGACGGGCAAACCCATCCTGAAACTGACCAACAAGGATTACAACGACTATGGCCTGAGCGAGCTGGTCGCCCTATATGGCTCGGCCTATAACGTGAACATCAAGATATTTAATGACTTACAGCACACCATCACGGGATGGCCAGGAGGCAAACCTAATGCCGACGACACCTATCGGCCCGAGCGCGAGAAGCCGTATCCCAAGCGCGTGCTCGTCTTTAGCCCACACCCCGATGACGCCATCGTCTCGATGGGTGGCACCGTGAGGCGGCTCATCCAGCAGGGGCACGACGTGAGAATTGCTATCCAGACCGACGGAGATATTGCCGTGAGCGACGACAACCTGATGCGCAGCCTCCTGCTGGCACATCGCTTGACCAACCACTTTGAGGGACAATCCTTCAAGTTTGTCGAGGAGATGCTCACCAAGCTCATCAGTGAGACCTTGACCGATGACGATAATGATAACCTGCGCTACTTCAAGGGATCCATCCTGTTGAGCGAGGCCATGATTGCCTACAGGCAAACCGGGGTTGAAAGGAAGAATGTGCATGACTTGCGAATGCCGTTCTACGTCAACGACCCGCATGGTCAGGGTCGGCTCAGCGATGCCGATGTAGCTGTTATCCAGGATCTCATCGTCCAGATCAAACCACACCAGATATTCATCGACAATGACCTGGTGGACCCCTACGGCACCCACGCTCGCGCCACTAGCGCTGTGATGCATGCGTTGAACAACCTCAAGGATGAGGATTTCATGAGCGACTGCCGCGTGTGGATGTATCGTGGACAGTGGGGACAATGGGATGTTGACCAGGTTGAGATGGCAGTGCCCATGAGCCCCGAGGAATTTGGCGACAAGCGGGAGGCGATCCTCAAGTTCCACTCCCAGATTCACGATGCCCCCTTCCGCTCCAGTGCCGATGCCATGCTACCCTGGCAACGGTCCATCGACCGCAACCGTGACCTGGCCGACAAGTACCAGCGCCTGGGGCTAGCCACCTATGAGGCCATCGAGGCCTTTGTTCAATACCATTTCCACGGCTAACCGTCACTGGCTCACGCCCCGGTCACTGCACGGGGCAACTCCAGACATTCAGGCGCCAAACCGATGCTGTAAGGCATTCCCTTCTTGCCGGTAATGGTATATGACCGAGCTAGTTCGTTATCGGTTATCACATTCTTGATACAACGGTTAATCCTGGAAATCATCTGATTGAGGGAATCACTCAACGGGTTGCACAGGTTATCGACCGTCTGGGCGACACGTTCCTCACTGGCCCCAGGCTTGACCATGCTGTAGATATTGATAATCTCGTCACGATGCTCGTCCATGTTCTTGAGGATGATGCCTCCGTCACCCTGTTTGCGCAACTTCATGAACAAGATATAGAGCGTGCGGCACATCGCCGGCATGGGTATCTCCAGCTCGTCATACTCGGGCAGTATCACCTTCATGTCCCCATTAATGAGCACGCGTCTGGGTTGCCCCACAACGACCTTGCCACGCAATAGCTCGGCCATCAGTTCCTTTGGGTCCTCTTGATAGCGGGCAATGTAGTTGACAATCTCACGCTTGATGCGTTCCAGCGCCCTGTTGCGTTCCAGCTCCAGTTGCGCCACCTCGTTATCTTCTTCCTCTTGCAGGTAGTCGAGGTGGTCAAGCCCGACACTTTCTTTACTATACGACAGCGACTCAGAGACATTATCATCTAGACCATCGTCTTCGGCCATCAATCCACGCAACCGTTCTGCATACCTCTTCCATCGGCTTTTTACACGCGTATTGTCCTGAGGTGCGGCACTTTCCAAACCACCATACACCGACGAGTGTTTATTGTAGTCATAGCCAAAATCATTCTCATTGATCACGATGTCACCATCACCAGCGTCGGTGATGCCCATCAGCGAGTCGGCAAAATGACGTATCGCCTCAAACCATCCTCCCGAGCGGTTCATGCGGCTGAGCGAAAGGCTCACGGTGGCATACTGGCCAATATTTCCAACATTGAATCGCCTAGCGATCAACAACAAGTCTCCACGGCCTGGGTCATCCACCCACTCGACCTTCATGGGGTGGACAAACTTGGCAACTATCGCCTCGGGGTCATAGATACCAGGCGAATAACGGCGATCGCTATACAGGTAGATTATACCATACTTGAGGTTTTGAAGACTAGGTTGTTCCATAATCGCGGGAATAAAAAAAGGTGATTAATGATGGTATCGGGCAAGAACCATGCCAACTCTTCCTACCGAGGATGTGAAAGCGCGCTATGCGGCTGTTGCAAAACTAAGGTCACGAAAAGTGAATCGCGTTTTGCGCGAGAAATTTGCAAAAATATTGGAAACGATATAGCAGTTGACCCTGCGCTGAAACGTCTCTGCATCAAACCGTGCTAACGCACGGGAAATTAAAAGAAAATTAAATTTTAAAATTAATTTGTTTAATTTCCCGCCCGACAGGGCGGTTAATACCACCAATGGGCCAACTTCTATATCATTGCAAAAATATTAATCGAAATACTTATCCTTGTTTGCATTCTTGATTCTCTCCATGCGCTCGGGTTCATCGAGGTCGTCTTCTTGCATCAGTTGGGCCAGCTTGTTGGTCCAGCTATGGCGCGCCTTGCGCTCATGGGCAAACATGGCCGCGGTGGCTTGAGGCGTCTTGTCAAACTTCAAGTGGTGGTCGATGTGCAGCGAGAAGGACACCTGTTCCACGTCATGGTCGGCACCGATGTAGGTGAACTGCCAGCCCTGCTCCTTGTAGCTCTCGATGAGCGAGCTGATAGCCGTCAACGAGAACTCACGCGATGCATTCTCATAGCCGTCGGTAATGATCGTTACCAGCGCCAGCGAGTCCACCACCTGGGCCTTCATGGCATGGACACGCGTGATGGTCGTGCCGATAGCGTCATACAGCGGAGTCATGCAACACGGGCGGTAGTCCTTATCGGTGAGGGGATTGGCCTGGGCAACAGGCACATTGTCATAGATCAGCCTCTGCTCACAGCCGCAGAAGGCCATAAGCGTTACCAGATGCTGCTGGTCGGGATTCTTTTCCTGGGCACTCTTGATTGAACCGATGGTCTCGTTCACGCCGTCGATGGCCTGACGCGCGATGTTAGTCATGGAACCACTCTTGTCGAGGATAATCA
>CAMVAP010000070.1 GCA_947165485.1 uncultured Prevotellaceae bacterium | reverse complement strand
TAACCGCCCCCTATAGGAGGGAGTCACTGTTCAAACAGCGGCCCCCTCTTTTCGTTATATACAATGCCGTGCCGCCTTGTAGCCGTGCCGCCGTGCCGCCTTGTAGCCGTGCCCGTCCCTCCCTGTTACCGTGGCACAGCCACGGCCCACTTGACACCCGGCACTAGTGCTCGTATTGACACGGCTCACATGACAACCGGCTTTATATTATATAATGATGGGCGATGCTGAGTGGCACCGCCCATCGATGTGGTCTTGTGTTGAGTTTACTTTACTTCTTTACCCTGGAGGAAGGTCCTCGCGATGATGGGCGTAGTGTAAGAGTAGGGGATGAAGTCGATTGAGGGAATCGGGTCGGTGATAAAGAAGTTGGCGACCTTGCCCTGGGCGATGCTGCCGTAGTCCTGGCTCAAATCCATTGCCGCAGCTGTGTTGATCGTGGCGGCGTTGATGGCCTCGGCAGGTAACAGGCGCATCTTGATGCAGGCAAGTGACACGACAAACTTCATGTCGCCGCTGGGCGTTGAGCCAGGATTGTAGTCACTGGCGGTGGCAACGGGCAGTCCTGCCTCAATCATCTTGCGTGCGGGAGCGAAGGGCATATTCAGGAAGAAGGATGTGCCAGGCAATCCCGTGGGGATGGTGTTGGTACCCTTCAGCATCTCGATGTCCTCGTCGGTCATGCTCTCGAGGTGATCTACCGAAACGGCGTTGTGTTTCACACCCACCTCGACACCGCCCGACGGTGCCAGCTCCTGGACGTGGATCTTGGGTCTCATGCCCCACTTGGCTCCAGCCTCAAGTATGCGTGATGTCTCGTCGGGTGTGAAGAACCCCTCGTCACAGAAGACGTCGATAAAGTCGGCAAGCCCTTGCTTTCCCACCTCGGGTATCATCTCACTGATGAGCATATCGACATACTCGCCCTGGCGACCAGTGTATTGGCGACCCACGGCGTGCGCTCCCAGGAAGGTGGAGACTACCTTGATGGGGCTTGTCTCGCTGATGCGGCGGATGACACGCAACATCTTCAGTTCGTCCTCGGTATTGAGGCCGTAGCCGCTCTTGATCTCGACAGCACCAGTGCCCTTGGCGATAATCTCGTGTACACGGCGCATGGCCTGGGTGTACAGTTCTTCCTCGCTCAAGAGATGCAGGCGATCGGCTGAATTGAGAATACCTCCACCGCGACGTGCGATCTCGGCATAGGACAGACCGCGGATCTTGTCCACAAACTCTCCTTCACGACTGCCAGCATACACGATATGGGTGTGGCTGTCGCACCACGAGGGTAACACTGTGCCACCCTGTGCATCGATGACCTCCCAGTCCTCTTGCGGTGTCGGCATGGTAGCCATCTCTCCCCAAGAGTCAAAGCGGTCGTCATCAACGAGCAGCCATGCGTCGTTGATGCAATGTAGCGTAGCCATCTCGCTGCCTCGCAGGCAATGCTTCCTGTCGGAATCAATGCCTGCCAGACATGCGATATTTTTGATCAATCTTTTCATCAGTCAATCTTGTTGTTCTGCAAGAACTCTACCGACTTGGCGATGTGCGGGTACATCGGTTGGTCCTCGTTGATGAAGGGAACCACCTTGCGGTAGTCGGCCATGACGCTCTCCAGCAAGGGAGACGACTTCAACGGGCGACGGAACTCCAGTGCCTGAACTGCGTTGAACAGCTCAATAGCCAGCACGCGCTCGGTATTCTCAACCACCTTGCACAGTTTCACACCAGCGTTGGCACCCATGCTCACGTGGTCCTCTTGACCCTGTGAAGTGGGGATGGTGTCGGCAGATGAGGGCATACACAGCGTCTTGCTCTGGCTAGCGATAGCAGCAGCGGTGTATTGCGGTATCATGAAACCGCTGTTCACGCCAGGCTGTGCCACCAGGAAGCTGGGCAGATCGCGGGTGCCGGACACGAGCTTGTAGGTGCGGCGCTCCGAGATGTTGCTCAATTCAGCCATAGCGATGCACAGGAAATCCATGGGCATGGCGATGGGCTCACCATGGAAGTTGCCTGCCGAGATGATAAGATCCTCGTCGGGGCAAACGGTGGGATTGTCGGTAGCCGAATTGATCTCGGTATCGATAACCGAACCCACGTAACGGATGGTGTCCTTGACTGAACCGTGAACCTGTGGAATGCAGCGGAACGAGTAGGGATCCTGCACATTGACCTTGGGCTGGCGGATGAGCTCACTGCCATCGAGCAGCTCGCGCATACGAGCAGCGGTCTCAATTTGACCCTGGTGGGGACGTACGGCGTGTACGGCATGGGTGAAGGGCTCGATACGGCCATCATAGGCTTCCAGCGAGATAGCGGCGATAACGTCGGCCCACTTGCTCAAGCGTTCGGCCTTGATAAGAGCCCACACAGCGTGAGCACTCATGTTCTGGGTGCCGTTAAGGAGGGCCAAACCTTCCTTGGATCCCAGCTTGACAGGCTCCCAGCCCATCTTCTTGCACAGGTCGGCACCACTCATGCGCTCGCCCTTATACTCGACTTCGCCCAGGCCCACGATGGGCAGGCAGAGGTGAGCAAGCGGCACGAGGTCGCCCGATGCTCCCACTGATCCTTGTTTATAGACTACAGGATATACATCGTTGTTGAAGAGGTCGATGAGCCTCTCAACGGTGTCAAGTTTCACGCCCGAGTAACCGTAGGAGAGGGACTGCACCTTCAACAGGATCATGATTTTGACGATGTCGTTGGGGACACGCTCGCCCACGCCACAGGCATGAGACATCATCAGGTTGATCTGCAACTGCGACAGTTGGTCATTGCTGATAGAGATCTTGCACAGCGAGCCAAAGCCCGTGGTCACGCCATAGATGGGCTTGTCACTCTCGGCAATCTTCTTATCAAGGTATTCACGGCAGTGGGTGATGCGCTTGATGGCATCCTCACTGAGGCTGATCGTGTAGTGGCCTTCGATAATCTCGGCGATCTTCTGGACCGTGAGATGCTCGGCACTGATTTGATGTGTCATTATTATATGTTTTGATATTGTTTAGGTTAGTCAATAATTAAAAGATGTTCACAGCGTTGTTGATGACGTCATCGTCAACCAGATTGGGCATGGTGACGGTCAACTCGGGGGTGCGCTCCATCTCGCGGCGGATGGCGTCCATTGAGCCCTCGTTGCGTGCCCAGCTGCGGCGTGCGATACCGTTGTTCACATCCCAGAAGAGCATCTCGCGGATGTGACGTGCCGAGTCCTCGCTGCCATCGATGGCCATGCCGAATCCTCCATTGATGACCTCGCCCCAGCCGACGCCGCCACCATTGTGGATACTAACCCACGTGGCACCGCGGAAGGAGTCGCCAATGACGTTCTGTACAGCCATGTCGGCGCAGAATTGCGAACCGTCATAGATGTTGCTGGTCTCGCGGAAGGGCGAATCGGTACCCGACACATCGTGGTGGTCACGACCAAGAACGACAGGAGCGGTCAATTCACCACTACGGATAGCGTCGTTGAAGGCCAGAGCAATCTTGGTACGGCCCTCGGCATCGGCATACAGGATGCGGGCTTGGGAACCTACCACGAGGTGGTTGCGGCCTGCTTCCTTGATCCAGTGGATGTTGTCGTCCATCTGGCCCTGAATGTCCTCGGGTGCATTCTTGCGAATCTCTTCCAGCACCTGTGCTGCCAGACGGTCGGTAGTCTCCAGATCCTTGGGGTCGCCAGAAGTGCATACCCAGCGGAAGGGGCCAAAGCCATAATCAAAGAACATCGGGCCCATGATGTCCTGAACATAGGACGGATAGCGGAATTTGCCATCGGCAGTCATGATGTCGGCCCCAGCGCGGCTCGATTCGAGCAGGAAGGCATTGCCATAATCAAAGAAATACATGCCCTTGTCGGCCAACTTGTTGATGGCGGCGCACTGGCGGCGCAACGACTCGCGGACGCACTCCTTGAACTTCTCGGGCTCCTCGGCCATCATCTGCTTGCTCTCCTCAAGGGTGAGCCCCACGGGGTAGTAACCACCAGCCCAGGGGTTGTGCAATGAAGTCTGGTCACTACCCAGATCCACGTGCATGTCCTCAGCTGCCAGACGTTCCCACAGGTCAACCACATTGCCCACATAGGCCATCGAGACGGTTTTCTTGTCGGCTACGGCCTTGCGGATAGCGGGAATCAACTCATCAAGATTGTCGTGCAACTCATCGACCCAACCCTGGTCGTAGCGCTTCTGGGCTGCGAGAGGGTTGATCTCGGCGGTGACACTGACCACACCAGCGATGTTACCAGCCTTGGGCTGAGCGCCTGACATGCCGCCCAGACCAGCGGTCACAAACAGCATACCGTGGATGTCGCCACCCTTTTGTCCGCGCTTGACGAGCTGCTTGCGGGCAGCATTGAGTACGGTGATGGTCGTGCCGTGCACGATACCCTGCGGGCCGATGTACATGTAGGAACCAGCGGTCATCTGTCCATACTGGCTCACACCGAGGGCGTTGTCACGCTCCCAATCATCGGGCTTGCTATAGTTGGGGATAACCATACCGTTGGTCACAACGACGCGAGGCGCGTTCTTGTGAGAGGGGAACAGACCCAGGGGGTGTCCCGAATACATGACCAGCGTCTGCTCGTCGGTCATTTCGCTCAAATACTTCATCACCAGACGGTATTGTGCCCAGTTCTGGAAGATGGCACCATTGCCGCCGTAGATGATGAGCTCGTGGGGATGCTGAGCCACGCGAGGATCCAGGTTGTTCTGGATCATGAGCATGATGGCGGCAGCCTGGCGTGAACGAGCGGGATACTCATCGATGGGACGGGCATACATCTCATACTTGGGGCGATAGCGGTACATATAGATGCGGCCATAGCGCTTCAACTCCTCGGCAAACTCGGGAGCGAGTGCGGCGTGTAGATGCTTGGGGAAATAACGCAGAGCGTTCCTCAAGGCGAGTTTCTTCTGCTCGGGTGTGAGGATGTCCTTGCGCTTGGGAGCATGGTTGATCTCGGTGTCATAGGGCTGCAACTCGGGCAGTTCCTCGGGAATACCACCACGAATGTCGGCAATGAATTCTTCTCTGGTCATAGTTATAATTAGTTTCTAGTTTTTAGTTTCTTAATGTCAATCGCTTACTTGATTTTCTCTTCAACCATTGCGGTGATCTCGGCCTCCTCGACATTGGCTTTGGCCACCAGTTCGTTGGCCTCGGCAATGAGTTTATCGGCCACAGTACGGTCGGTCAGGCTCTGTGCGTTGATCTTCACGTTCATGCCAGCACCGATGACGGCGGCACGAGCGGCCAGGGCACCCACACCAGCGTCGGTCACGCTGTTGGGATTGCCGGTCTCGACCATAGCGCGGCAGATCTCAAATGCCTTGAACGAGGCCTTCATGGTGCGCAGGGGCACTTGGGTGGCATACAGGGTGGCGTCCTGGATGGCAGCCGTGCGGGCAGCCTTGTCCTCCTCGGTCTTCTTGGGCATACCGAAGGCGGCCATGATCCTGTTGAATGCATCGGTGTCCTCATCAACGAGATGTAACAGTTCCACCTTGATGGCTTGACCCTTGTCGGCCCACACGCTGAACTCGTTCCAGCGGTCATCCCAGCCAGGCTTGTGGCTCGACAGGTTGGCCACCATCGTTCCAAGTGATGCGGCCAGCGCGCCCATATAAGCACTGATGGAGCCACCACCAGGAGCGGGTGACTCGCGTGAAGTCTCGTCGGCAAATCCAGTCACGGTGAGATCCACCAGTCGGTTGCTGGCTTTGTTATCGGCCTCAAGCATGAACTCGATGACCTTCTCGTTGGGGTCAAAGGGCTTCAAGTCGTCCAGACCCATCGAGTGGATGGCGATATTGATAATGTCTTCCTCGGGGATACCCGTCGAGCGCTGTTGCTTCTCCAGGAAGTACTTTCCAGCCTCGATGAGGCAGCGCTTGGGCATCAGACCCACGATCTCGGTACCCGTCACGCGGATGCCGCGGTTCTGGGCGCAGCGGCACACTTCTTCAAAGGCCACGTGCAGCGGGGTCACGTTGATGTTGGTGATGTTCATCGACACCTGAGCGATCTTGTACTCGTCGATATACCAGCCGATGGCCTTAGTGCCCTTGAGGGTACCAGGCTTCATCACGTTGTTGCCGTTCTCGTCCTTGACAATCTTGCCTGTGATGGGATTGCCCTCGCGCACGGGGCGGCCCTTCTCGCGCACGTCAAATGCGATGGCATTGGCCCTGCGGGTTGATGTGGTGTTCAGGTTATAGTTCACAGCAATGAGGAAGTCACGTGCGCCCACGGCGGTGCAGCCGGTGCGTGCTACGCCCTCGTCAAAGGGGCGGTCGCCGTAGTCGGGACCCTTCTCGGAATTACCCATTTTCTCGGGTAATGCCTCATACTCTCCAGCGCGGCACACGGCCAAGTTCTGACGACCCGGCTTCATGGCTGCAGCCTCATAGCAGTAGCAGGGGATATTGTGTTCGCGGGCAATGCGCTCGGCCAATTTGTGGGCGAGTTCGGCGCACTCCTCCAGCGTGATGCCAGCAACGGGAATGAGCGGGCACACGTCGGTGGCACCCATGCGCGGGTGTGCACCATGGTGGTTGCGCATATCGATGAGTTGACCAGCCTTGCCAACTGCTTGGAACGCAGCTTCAAGCACGGCATCGGGTTCTCCCACAAAGGTCACCACCGTTCGGTTGGTTGCTTCGCCAGGATCCACGTCGAGCAGTTTCACGCCCTTGACACGTTCAATCTCATCTGTGATTTGCTTGATAATGGCCATATTGCGTCCCTCACTGAAGTTAGGCACGCATTCCACGATTTTTTTCTCCATACTCATTTGATAGTTAGATGTTTAAGTAGTTATTTTATGTTTAAAGGTTAATTTTCCTCCAAAATTACTGCTTTCCTCCCGACTGCACAAATTTTTTCCCCGTCATCTTTCCACTTTTAATGTTTAATAAACATTAACTTGATATCATGCTATTTAGGTGTCAGGGGTTATTTCTCGTGGAGCCAGAGGGAGTTGACCTTCTGGCGGATGGCGTGGATGTTGCCCGCGGTGATGGCGCCCATGATGAGCAGGCCGACGAGGATGGATATCCACACGCTGCTGCCACTGACGCCAAAGGCCCGAATCATGCCCATGTAGGTCATACGCCCGATGAGCATTAATACGATGGCGAGCACCAAGACGGCGGCATTGAGTACCACGACAAGCATGATGTAATGCTTAGAGACCTGCTTGGGAGAGTAGCCTAGCAAGAGCAGGTCTTGGATCTTGCTAGTGTTCTTTTGCAGCAAGAGGTAGATGCTGAGCATGAGCACAAAGAACGACAGCAGGCTGATGATGATGCCCACGGCGATGACGATGCCGCTGACAACGGTGAGAAAGTAGTTGGCCTTGCTGGACGACATCTTGTCGCCCGCCACTTCATAGTGATGGCTGTCCATGTATTCCTCGATCTTGACGTCACCGGGACTGCTCACCTCGACGATGAGGCGTTGCGGTTGTTGCGGGATTCCCGTGCCATAGCGTTGATTGGCCCACTCCATGAATTCCTGTGGCACAATGACGGTGTTCAACCGGTTGGAGAAGCCCACGATGCGTCCTGGCATGTTCTCGCGCTTGCCGTTGCCACTCAGTGTGAATTCCAGAGGTATCATCTCGGCCTGACCCTCACTGATGCGTGGCATCCCCTGGGTGGCGGCAAAGCCGAAGTTGTACAGCGACAGGTAATCGCGGGAGATGATGACGGGCACCTCGGGCTTACTGGCGTTGAATCCCCACTCGTCGGGGTCGATGTCGATAAACTCGTCGGGGATGGCTTCAAAGAAGAACTGGCTGCGCATGGCATGGCCATTGCCCACGCCCAGACGGGCGTCGATGGCAAAGTCGCTGTTGAGGAACCTGCCCACCTGTCGGCACCAGGGCTGCTCTACCAGGTCACTGATGTCGGCATCGTTAAACTCGCCATTGTTGCCCATCATGGCACCGGCTCCGGTCACGGCGCGGGTGACGATGAGGTAGTCCTTGCGTATGAAGCTCTCCTCGTCGTTGAATACGGGTCTGACGTCGCGGTAAAACTGCACAGCTAGCAGCACGATGGTCAACCCGATGAGGTTGGCGATGGCAAAGCCGATGAGTTGTCCCTTGCTGATGTGCTGTCGCAACAGTTTCCAGATGATATCGTTCATTGTTAGGTTTTTAGTTTTCAGTTGTCAGTTTTTAGAGATTGAAGGTGTTATCGACGTCCATCTTCAGGTGGTTACCCACCGAGGTGGCAATGACCCCGGCACCTTGTCGCTGTGCTTCGTTGATGATAAGGTTGGCGACGATGCGGTTGTTCTCCTCGTCCAGGTGGCTCACGGGCTCGTCCAGGAGGATGAAGTCGCAGGGCTGACACAGGGTGCGGATGATGGCGACTCGCTGCTGCTGGCCGATGGAGAGCTTGCTGGCAAGGCTGTCTTGCTTGTCGGCGATGCCCATCATCTCGAACAGGTGGCGGATCTCGTCCTTGCTCTTGAAGCCAGTGAGGCGGTTTTTCAGCTCCACATTCTCCATGGCTGTGAGTTCGCCAAACAGGCGCATGTCTTGCGGCAGATAGGCGATGTGGCGCTGGCGTATGTCGCACCACTGGGCGACGTTCAATGAACGGATGTCCTGCCCGTCAAAGGCTATGACACCGCTGTAGTCCTGGCGGTAGCCATAGATGTAGCTGCACATCGATGACTTGCCCGTGCCGCTCTCGGCGCTGATGAGGTAGCGCTTGCCCCGTTGCAATGTGATGTCTTGTTGCCACACCTGGCTGTGGATGCCGTCATGACCGGCAAACACACGTGGCAAGGTATTATGTAGTGAAATCTGTTCCAAATTCAATCGTTGGTTCAATAGTTTAAAAAATGCGGTACAAAATTAGTGTTTTTCTTTATGATATGGTGTGCCATATCATAACTAATTGTGTTGCAAATCACAAAAAATGATAAAAATTTGGATAATCTAGAATGACAGTAGTATCTTTGTGAGCTATTCAATCAATATCTGTTACGCAGGCAGGATGTTTGATGGCTCCCGTGAGGGTTCATTTAATTAACTTTACTACTACATTAATAAAGATAATAAAGAGAATAATTACTTAAATATTTAGCTTAACATTCATTTTATGAGAAAATTTTTATTTTCGCTGATTGCCGTTGCTACGGCAATGCAGATGTCTGCGGCTCCTGTAGATCAGTATGCCGCATTAGGAAAAGCTCAAGAGTTCCTGAAGAACAATGGTGGAAAAGTGATGGCTTCAACCGCCTCGTCACTCAAGTTGCATCGAGCTGTCATGGGCGATGTCAAGGTTAACCAGCCTGTGTTCTATGTTTTCAACAGTTCCAACAGCTTTATCATCGTGTCGGGTGATGACCGTGCCGAGGAAATCCTGGGTTATGGTGAGGGTACCCTCGACATGGACAAGATTCCGGCCAACATGCGTGAGTGGTTCAATGGCTACAAGCGCCAGATTGAATATCTGCAGGCTCATCCCGGTCTTGTGGTAAAAGTCAGCTCCAAGTTGAATGCCCCCAAGCGCGCCAAGAACGTGTCTCCGCTGCTCTCCGCCAGATGGGACCAGCAGGCTCCCTTCTGGAACCAGTGTGTGATCAATGGCACACAGTGCTTGACGGGATGTCCCGCTACCTCGCTGGCTCAGGTGTTCTATTACTGGAAATACCCCTTGACCGAGACCGGTGTCGTGCCCTCCTATACTTTCAGCGGCATTACTGTACCCGCATTGCCCTCAACGACCTTTGACTGGGGTAACATGAGGGACTCCTACCTGTGGAATGGCGGTACCGCGGCCCAGAAGGCCGCCGTGGCCACGCTGATGCGCTACATCGGCCAGGCCGAGCACATGGAGTATGGTGCCAACGGTAGCGGTATCAGTTCCTCCCGCACCGACCTCATCTCCAACGCCTGCAAGTTCTTTGGCTACGACAGCAACGTGCGCGCCATTTACAAGCAGTCCTACTGGGGCTCCAACCTTTACAGCGATGCCCAGTGGGCTTCCCTGATCCAGGCTGAGCTTGAGGCCGGTCACCCCATCGTTTACTGCGGTCTTTCCGACAACGGAGGCCACGCCTTCAATGTTGACGGCTATACCGTGGCTACCGATAAGTACCACATCAACTGGGGCTGGAGCGGCTCGGGTAATGGCGACTTTGCCTTGAATGCATTTACCGACTATGAAGGTGACACCTACAATCAGTATCAGTCGATGGTGATTGGCATCCAGCCTCCTGGTGGCCAGATCACCCTCCCCGTGCTCAACCTTGATGTCGAGTCCATCGACTTTGGCACCGTCAGCACGGGTCAGACCGTTACCCAGACCATCAACGTGAGCGGCGAGAATATCCTGGGTGATGTGACCTTCTCCAGGTCGGGTAGCAGCTACTACAGCGTGTCGCCCGCAACGCTCACCGCCGAGCAGGTGAAGGCAGGCGCAACGGTCACCGTTACCTATGCACCCACCGCAGCCGGCACCCACACCGGCTCAATCAACGTTGCCACCTCGGGTGCCGAGTCACTAGTGATCACCCTGACAGGTACGGCCCAGAATGTCCCCGTTATTTTCAGTGACAAATCGGAGGTTGAACTCACCGCCGACGGCGTTGGCCAATCAGTGACCGGCACGTTCACCGTGACGGGTAAGAACCTGACCAATACCCTGTACTTCAGCATGGTAGAAGGTGGTGACCAGTTCAAGGTCAACAAGACCAATGTGACCAAGACCGCTGCTGCCAAGGGCGTTGAGGTGACCGTTACCTACAAGCCCACCACCGTCGGTGCCCACACCGGTACCTTGATGATGCGCAGTGCTGGGGCCGACACGGTCTACGTGACCTTTAAGGGTACTTGCAACTTTACCAAGTCCACTCCCGTGATGCAACCCGCCGATGCCCAGTATGTCACCCAGACGTCATTCCTTGCTGCCTGGACCGATGCTACCGCTGCCAGCGGTGTGAGCAGCTACACGCTGGAATATGCCACCCAGGGCGACACCCGCACCGTTACCGGCATCACTGCCCGCAATTACCTGCTCGAGGACCTCATTGCCGGTGCCACCTATTCCTATAAGGTCATGGCCCTTTATACCGACGGCACTCAGAGCGACTGGAGCAACACCCAGCAGGTGACCTTGCTGCAGGCTCCGGCCTATGAGATGGGTGATGTCAATCACGATGGTACTGTGAATATCACCGATGCGACCAACCTCATCGACTACCTGCTGAGTGGCGCTGGTGACATCTATCCCGAGAATGCCGACCTCACGATGGATGGCTCTGTTGACATCAGCGACATTACAGCCCTGATCGACCTTCTCTTGTCAGGCAACTGATAGAGGGATGTTCACCATACAGTGAATCAACGACGATCCCGCCCTTGCGATCCTGATTGGGTCCACAGGGCGGGATTGTTGTTTTTTTATACCATGATATGGTATAATACAATAACCTGCACAGTGTTAATTAATTTGTTGAGTAATTCGGCATTTGGTTTATTGCTTATAAATTTTCAATATACACCAAAATATAATTATAAATTATAAGAAAAATTTGGTAGATTAGATGTCTTTTGATTATCTTTGCGGGGCTGAATATTAATATCATTATTTTAAACCATTTAATGAATCGTCATTTTTTTAAAAAATTTGGCTTATGAAAAAGTTATTGTTTTTGTTGTCGGCCATGCTAGTGGCCGTAACATTGAGCGCTGCGCCTGTTAATCATGCTGCGGCCCTAAAGAAAGCACAGAGTTATTTGAAAAATGAGCTTTATGCAGGTAAATTGATGGCACCCGCCGCATTAAACCCCGTCCTGCTGAAGGCCGAGATGGGTGATGCCAAGTTGGGTCAGCCCGTGTATTACATCTTCAACACCTCCACAACATTCCTTGTGATTGCTGGAGATGATCGTGCCGAGGAAATCCTCATGGTGGGTGACAGCCCCTTGAAGGACATCAACAACCTGCCCCCCGGTATGCTTGACATGCTGGGTATCTACAAGCAGGAAATCATGTTCTTGCAGGAACACCCAGGATTGAAGGTCGGTCCGTTGCCCAGTCCCAAAAACACCCCGATGCTCAAGGCTGTTACTGTTGGCCCGCTGTTGACTGCCCTGTGGGATCAGATGGATCCTTACTGGAACCAGTGCAAGTTCACCTACAATAATAAGTCCTATCAGTGCTTGACCGGCTGTCCTGCCACCTCGGCCTCGATGGTGATGTACTACTGGAAGTACCCGACCGGTCAGGTGCCTGCCATGAGCTCTTATTCCTCAACATTGGAACTCTCTTATTACAATAGTGTCAACTTCACCTATCCCTCGTTGCCGGCTACCACCTTTGACTGGGCCAACATGAAGGATAGCTACAGTAGCTACACCACAGCCCAGGGTAATGCTGTCGCCACGCTGATGCGCTATGTGGGTCAGGCCGAGGAGATGATGTATGGTACCGAGGCTGCTGGCGGCAGCGGCATCTATGTGGGCGAGAACGATAAGATTGCCGACATGTTCAAGCACTTTGGATACAAGTCAACGGCTCAAAATGTCGAGAAGTCTGACTATTCGGCTACTAACTGGGCCAGCTTGATCCAGTCTGAGCTGATCGCCGGGCGCCCCCTCGTGTACTGCGCAGTTTCAAGCAGTGCCGGTGGCCATGCCTTCAATGTGGATGGTTACCGTGACAGTGATAACAAGTACCACATCAACTGGGGCTGGAGTGGTGATGGTAACACGTGGTGTGTGATGAACTCCTTCAGTGACGGGTCCTACACCTTCAGCCAGAGCCAGCAAGCCATTATCGGTGTTGAGCCTCCCAGTGCAACCAGTGCCACGCTCACTGTTAACCCCACCTCATTGAGCTACACGGGCTGCACCACTGGCGAGACCTATACCAAGACCTTTACCGTGACCGGCACCAACCTCACGAGCGATGTCACCATCTCGTCGAGCAACAACAAGTTCACCGTGTCGCCCTCGACTCTGACCGCAGCCCAGGCCATGGCCGGTGCCACCATCACCGTGACCTATGCTCCCACCGCTGCCGGTACCCAGAGTGGCACCATCACCGTTGCCAGCACGGGCGCTACCAGCAAGACCGTGAGCGTGACCGGTACCGCTACCGCACCCAGTAAAGAGGTGACTGTTAACCCCACCTCATTGAGCTTCACGGGCTGCACCGCTGGCCAGACCTACA
>CAMVAP010000069.1 GCA_947165485.1 uncultured Prevotellaceae bacterium | reverse complement strand
AGAAAGCATAGGAGGCAATCTCCTTGATTGACTTGCCGAAGGCCACGCTGTCGAGCGCAACACAGTTCTTAAATGCTTCCTCACCAATGAGGGTCACCCCGTCACCCGTACTGACCCTTGTCAATGACATACAGTCACTGAAAGCAGACTTACCTATATCCTTCAAGCTGTCTGGCAAATCCAGTTGCCTTAACGATGTGCAGCCCCAGAAAGCAGCACGGCCAATAGACTTGAGTTTCGAGCCAAAGGCCACCTCTTTCAAGCCAGCACAATCATAGAACGCATTGGCCTCAATAACGCTCACCGAATTGGGAATGCTTATGCTAGAAAGTCCTGTCAATGAGTTAAAGGCACCCATGCTGATAGTAATGACCCCCTCAGGGATACAGGTCGCATTGCATCCCGAAATCAGTGTAGCCGTCGCTGTCTCGATGATGGCATTGCAGTTGCCGCGCGAGTCATAGAACTGATTGCCTGCCTCGACCTGGACATGGCTCAACGACACACAACGGTATAAAGGATTGATTCCAATACTGCTGACCGACAGAGGAATAACAAGCTGACTAAGGGAGGTGCAAGACATAAACGCATAGTCGCCAAGCGTAGTAAGTGCGTTGCCTAAATCAATCGAAGTGAGTGCTCCGCAGTAGGAAAAGGCATAACTGTCGATTTGTGTGACCGAGTTGGGTAACGTTATCGACTTCAACGACGAGCAATTATAGAATGCTGACTGCCCGATGACTGTCACCGTTGACGGAATAGAGATTGACGTCAAGTCAACACAGTCCTCAAAGGCTTGGCCGCCGATTGCAGCGACAGGATAGGTCGTGCCATTATAGGTCACACTGGAGGGAATGGACACATGGCCATGATAGGAATTAAAGTCGTCGCCATGGGTTACCACCGCCATACCGCCTGCAAAGAAATAGTATATTCCATCTTGCACAAATGTATAAGCACTCGCGCTAAAAGTTGACACAACAAAACAGGCGAGCAACATCAAGATTCTATATGATGATTTGAAATATCTCTTCATCGCAGTTGGATTAATTGATTCATGCGACAAAGATATAGAAAAATAATTGGAAATGAAATAATTCCTTAACCTATTGCTGCGCTGTACTGCTGCTGAACCTGGCGGGCGATGGATTGCCAGTCGTATTGCCGCAGGTCGTATCGCTGAACATTATTAGGGGTATTGAGCGAGCGGGTGATGGCATCGCATAGCGAATCAACGTCCTTGACGGTGAAGTAGTCCTGCTCGGGCAGATCGACCTGGCGGGTGCCGGGGATGTCGCTGCACAGGATGGGCAGGCCGTAGGCCATGGCTTCGAGCAGCACCATCGGGAAGCCCTCGTTGACCGACGGCAAGACGAAGCAGCGGGCATGACTATAGAGCTGGCGCAAGTCCTCACCTGTGGTAAAGCCAGTGAAAATCACTTTCTTATTGACATCCAGGCGTTCCAGAGACTCACGGTAGGCATTGTCGTGGTCGCTGGCACCAGCAATGACGACTTGTTGCACCTGGGGAAGCCGGTTGGCTGCCTCGACGAGATATTCCAGCCCCTTCTCGGGCGTGAGGCGTCCCACGGCAAGCAGGTATTCACCCTTGTGGATGCCGTGCCGGGCGAGGAAGGTTGTCGAATCGCTGCGGGTTACGTCATCAATGCCATTGGGGATAAAGACGCTCTTGTCAAGGGCTCCGCATTTCTCCATCTGGTACTTGTTAACAAAGATGACGCGGTTGCTGTAGCGCAATGAACATTTCTCGCACTGGCGCAAGAGCCAACGGGCGGGCGCACTCCACTTGTCGTGCTCGTAGTTGGGGCTGTGATAGGTCAATACCACTGGCAGTCCCACCAGGTGCAGCATGGGCGCGAACATGCCTGGACCGATGTTGTGGATGTGAACCACATCGGGGCGGTGAAACATGATGTGCAACACGCTCAACAGAGTGTGCCACACGGCTTCAAAGCCCTTGACACGGGTAGAAGGCAGGTCGATGTAGTCGATGTTGGGGAAGGTCTGGGCTGATTGCTCGGTGAGATAGGCCCGGCGACGATAAAGACGCACATGGACATTATCCATGTGCGTATAGAGGTGATAGCTGTGGGCCTCAACGCCGCCCTGGATGCCAGGGAAGCCACGGGTGCCGATAACCGCTATCGTCTTCATGAAGTCATGTTTTTAGTTTCTAGTTTCTAGTCCCTAGTCCCTGGTTTTTAGCGATAATACTAACGCCTAAAACCTAATACCTAATGCCTTATTCCCAGGAGAGGTCTTGGCCCTTGCGTATGCGCCACTTGTTCTTGAGAATCCACATGATGGGCACCCACGGGCGGCGCACCATGTCGTGGCGCTCGGTGACGATAAAGGTGCAGTTGCGCTTGCAGTTGCGCACCTTCTCCATCGCCTGGCGAGCCTTGTCGCTGGCCATGATATTCTCAAAGGAATCTTCCTTGATGTTGCCGATTATCCACTCCTCACCACTACCATTACAGGGGGTCACATTGCCCCAGGGGTCGATGAAGAAGAAGTCGCTCAACGCGCCGCAGGGGGGACGGTACTCGTCGGTGTCACCACGCAGGCGGCGGTGTATCGAGCGGTTGAAGTAGGCTCGGCCATAATCCTTCAGACGGTCCTTGAGGTGGCGGCGCTTGCTGGTGAGCAGCGCCTTGACAAAGAGTTCGTGCTGGCGCAGGGCTTCCTCACTCTCGATCTGGTTATCTTTCTTGTGGAAGTACCATGAGTTGTGCACCGCACTGTTGCCCAGCTCCACATCCAGGGCCACACACAGGTCATACAGGTGGAGCAGATCCTTATAGTTATCGGGCGAGATGACCACCGAGAAGCCGATGTTCTTGCACTTGGTCTTCTTGAGTTCCAGCATCGTGCGCAGGGCGTGGTCAAAGCCATCCTTGATACCACGCTTGGCGTCGTTGATCTTGGGCAGGCCCTCAACGCTCACACGGATCAGGATATTGGGATATTTGTTAGCCAGTTCAACGATTTTCTCAGTGTTGTAACCATTGGTACTGAGCTCCAGCAGGCGAGATTTGGGATAGAGGATTTCAAAGATGCGGTCGATGTCTTTACGCAACGTGGGTTCACCACCCGTGATGTTGATGCGCAACCCCGCGGGCAGGTTCTCATAGTAGGAGGCGTCTATTTCTTCATTAGGGTTAGTCTGAAACTTCCAGATATTGCACATGTTACACTGCGCATTGCACCTGAAAGTAGTGATCAGACTTCCCTGAATCACATTCTTCATTTGCTATCGTCAATTTGCCTGTACAACTATTAAACTATAGTAAAAGCAAAATATTGTGCAAAAGTAGTAAAAAAACGTAACATGAGAATCAAAAACCGTAAATATCCTTGAGCAGCGACTGCAAATGGGCTTTGGAACTGAAACGCTGCAGCGCCTTGCGGGCAATGTCGGCATGTTTCCAGCGACGCGTCATGGACATTGTGATGGCCGTTGACAACGATTCCTGATCAAAGGGCTGGAACACCACACCATTCTCATTGTCAATCAGTTCGGGAATGCCGCCTATATCGGATCCAGCCACAGGGGTACCTGCACACAACGCCTCGACCACGCTCAGGGGGTTGTTCTCGTACCACTGCGACGGCACCACACTCAGCCGTGAGCCCGTCAACACGCTCGCCACTCCTTGCGCATCAAGCATTCCCAAGAACTCGATGTTGTCACATGAGGCATAGCGTGAACGCAGTTCGGCCTCCAGCGGGCCACCGCCAGCCACCTTCAACTTGTAGGGCAGCCGTGAGGCAACTTCCAGCAATGAGGCGACGCCTTTTTCCTGCGACAGGCGCCCCACATAGCAGTAGTAATCCTGCCGGGGTGCGGTATTATCAACAGCCTGGTAATGAGCAAACTTGACAGGATCCAGGAAGTTGTTGAGCACTTTTAACTTAGTTGGGTCAAAGCCACCCGCCTGCATCTTCTGGGCCATAAACTCGCTGGGGCACACAAACAGGTCGGCACAATCTTCCAACCTGCGGCGGTTCCACTTCATCGCCTCAATCCACGCCACAGCGCTGGCGGGTAGCGACCCCTTCATGCAGCGGTGAGTGAGCACATTGACCTTAGAGCCACTGTAACACTTCTCACAGGGCTTGCCATCCAACAGGCAGTCATAGCGTGGGCACAGCAGCTTGTAGTCGTGGAGGGTCCACACCACGCGCACACCGCGCTTGTGGGCCAACTCTCCCAGCACAGGCGACAGGTAACTGTGCACATTGTGCAGGTGCACCACATCAGGCTTGAAGTCATCCAGCACCGCCTCAAAGCTGGCGGCCACGTCACCGCGACCCAGCGTGCGCTGCAAGGCTTTCCACTGGTTACCCAAGCCACCGCCAAAGCTCACCTCGCTGGCAAACATGTCCTGATAGCGTGCAGCGAGATTCTCGGGATAGCGCATGGCAAACACCTCGGCCTCCACTCCGTTGTCACGCAACAGTGTCTCGGTGTTGATGACCACAATGCAGTCACCACCACGAGGGTAGTAAAACTTATTGACCAGAAGTACCCGTCTCATTAGGAGTTAGAAGTTAGAAGTCAGTCATTGCCCTAAAGCCTGATACCTAAAGCCTTAATTACACATTGAAGCGGAATACCACGATGTCGCCATCCTGCATGACATACTCCTTGCCCTCGATGTGCAGCTTGCCGGCTTCCTTGACGGCGGCCTCGCTGCCATAGTGGATGTAGTCGTCATACTTGATGATCTCGGCACGGATAAAGCCACGCTCAAAGTCGCTGTGGATCACACCAGCGCACTGCGGTGCCTTGCTGCCACGACGGTAGGTCCAGGCGCGCACCTCCTTGGGGCCAGCGGTGAGGAAGGTCTCAAGATTGAGCAACGCATAGGCCGACTTGATGATGCGGTTCACTCCGCTCTCCTCCAGGCCAATCTCCTGCAGGAACATCTGGCGCTCCTCATAGTCCTCCAGCTCGGCGATTTCGCTCTCGGTCTGGGCTGCGACAACCAGGATCTGCGCATCCTCGTCCTTGACCGCCTCACGCACGGCATCGACATAGGCATTACCGTTCACAACGCTCTTGTCATCCACATTGCACACATACATCACGGGCTTGTTGGTGAGCAAGAACAGCTCGTGAGCGATTTTCTCCTCGTCCTTGTTGAGCAGTTCCACGGTGCGGGCGCTGCGGCCCTGCTCCAGCGCCTCCTTGTAGCGCTTGAGCACTTCATACTGGATTTTGGCCTCACGGTCGCCACCAGTCTGAGCCTGTTTCTGCACACGGCTGATGCGGCTCTCGATGGTCTCCAGGTCACGCAGCTGCAACTCCAGGTCGATCACCTCCTTGTCGCGCACGGGGTCAACGGTACCATCCACGTGGGTCACATTGTCGTCATCAAAGCAGCGCAACACATGGATGATGGCATCGGTCTCACGGATGTTTCCCAAGAACTTATTGCCCAGACCCTCACCACGGCTTGCGCCCTTCACCAGGCCGGCGATATCGACGATCTCGACCGTGGTGGGGACGATGCGCGCGGGATTAACAAGCTTGGCCAGCTCATTGAGTCGCTCATCGGGCACCGTGATCACGCCCACGTTAGGCTCGATGGTACAGAAAGGAAAATTGGCCGACTGCGCCTTGGCATTCGACAAGCAGTTAAACAAGGTTGATTTGCCCACATTGGGCAATCCCACTATTCCACATTGTAGTGACATATTCTATATCTCGTTTTTATTATGTTCAGCCTGCAAAGTTACACTTTTATTATAACATGGCCAAACGGTGGGACACGGGGACGGTTCTTTTGTCCCACTTTGGGTCCAAAGTGGGACAAAAGAACCGTCCCCGTGTCCCACATCGGTGTTCAAGTCAGGGTTGTGCAATCGGTTGCATTGATTTTTTGTGGCTGTGGTACATTATTTATAATAAATTAGGCGTTCAAAGTGTTATTTTTGTAAGTGCTAAACCGATTAACAGTAAAATTATCACAAAACAATAAAAAATCTACATTTATGAAAACTAAACCGGATTTAAAATTCAACCAGCTGTGGAACATCAGCTTTGGATTCTTTGGCGTGCAGATTGCCTATGCACTGCAGAGCGCTAACATCAGTCGCATCTTTGCGACGCTGGGAGCCGACCCCCACGACCTGAGTTACTTTTGGATTCTACCCCCGTTGATGGGTATGATAGTGCAGCCACTGGTGGGCTACTTCAGCGACAAGACGTGGATGGGTCGTTGGGGCCGCCGCATCCCTTATCTGCTCATCGGCGCTTTTGCTGCAATCATTGTGATGTGCCTTCTGCCTAATGCTGGTTCGTTCGGATTGACGATTGCCGGAGCGATGATCTTCGGTCTGATTGCACTGATGTTCCTTGACACGAGCATCAATATGGCCATGCAGCCCTTCAAGATGATGGTGGGCGATATGGTCAACGAGAAACAGAAGGCCAAGGCCTATAGCATCCAGTCGTTCCTGTGCAACGCAGGTTCACTGGTGGGTTACATCTTCCCGTTCCTGTTCACCGCCATCGGTATCGCCAATGTGGCTCCCGAGGGTGTCGTGCCCGATAGCGTGAAGTGGTCTTTCTATGTGGGTGCCGCCATCCTGATCCTGTGCGTCATCTACACCATCAGCCACGTGAAGGAATACACCCCTCAAGAGATGGCCGAGTTTAACGCCGCTGCCAATGCCGAGGGTCAGAGTGACCAGCAAACCACCGAGATGAGCCCTGCCCAAAAGAAACACGCTGTCCGCGTATTCTTTGAGGTAGGTCTGGTTCAGTTCTTCTGCTGGGCCGCATTCATGTATATGTGGGTTTATACCAACGGCACCATCGCCGACACCGTTTGGGGCACCACCGATACCGCCAGCGAAGGTTATCAGACCGCCGGTAACTGGGTGGGCATTCTGTTTGCCGTTCAGGCAATCGGCAGTGTGCTCTGGGCAGTGGTCTTACCGCAGTTCAAGAACATCAAGGTAGCTTATGCCTTGAGTCTTGTTATCGGTGGTATCGGCTTTGCTATGGTACCCTATATCCACAACCAGTACATGCTGTTCGTGCCTTACTTCCTCATCGGCTTCGCCTGGGCTGCTATGCTGGCCATGCCGTTCACGATGGTGACCAACGCCTTTGAGGGCAGCAGCCGCATGGGCACCGCACTGGGTCTGTTCAACTGCACCATCTGTGTTCCACAGATTGTTGCCTCCGCACTGGGTGGCGCGATACTGGCTGCCATGGGCAGCGTTCAGGGCAACATGCTCCTGCTGGCAGGTATTCTGCTCGTAGTGGGTGCTGCTTGTGTATTCATCATTGAGGATAAGAAGCACCGATAACACATCAAGCCTCATCTTGAGAAGCAAAATCCAATCAAACAAATAACCTTATAGTAATAACTTGACTATGAAAGTTAGATTCTTTCTAGAGTACAGCACCGTGTATGGTGAGAACCTGGTACTCAATATCGTTGATAGTGCCACTGGAGAGAAAGTGGCTAGCCATGCCATGAAATCGGCCAGTGACAAGACCTGGAAGTGTGATATCGACATTCCCGCCAAGGCCGGCTACATCGACTACTACTATAGCGTGGAACGCGAGGGCAAGGAGACACGCCACGAGTGGATGGTCATGCCCCACCGCCTGGACCTGAATGCCGCCAAGGCATCACGTTACCTGACCTACGACCACTGGAACGACATGCCCGACGACAGTTACCTGTACAGTTCGGCCTTTACCGACTGTGTGGCCCTGCGCAAGCAGAACATGCCACCCAAGTGCAAATATGCCACTATCATCCAGTTGAAGGTGCGCGCACCGCAACTGCGCACCGGCGAGACGCTGGCCCTGGTGGGCAACGAGCCCATACTGGGAGACTGGGACGAGAGCAAAGCCCTCAAGATGGCCGAGCACAACCACAACGAGTGGGTCATCTCGCTCGATGGCGCCGCCTTCAAGAAGGCACTGATCGAGTTCAAGTTTGTGATCATGGGCGGCAAGGGCAAGCCAGTCATGTGGGAGACCGGTGATAACCGCACCGTGATGTTGCCCGTCCTAAAGGAAGGCGAACACATCGTGTATGAGTTGCAACAGGCCTATTTCCCTCTTTACCCCGCTAAGCTGGCAGGTACTGTGGTGCCCATCTTCTCGCTCAGGAGCGAGGGCAGCTATGGCGTGGGCGACTTTGGCGACCTCAAGCTCATGGTGGACTGGGTGGCCAGCACGGGGCAGCGCGCCCTGCAGGTGTTGCCCATCAACGACACCACCATCACCCACACCTGGAGCGACAGTTATCCTTATAACAGCATCAGCATCTATGCCCTGCACCCGCAGTATATGGACCTGCGGCAACTGCCCAAGCTGGCCGACAAGAAACGTGCCGCCGAGTTTGAGAAGCTGCGCAAGGAACTGAATGCCCTGCCCCAAATCGACTACGAGCGCGTGAACAACGCCAAGCGTGAGTATATCAAGCTGCTGTTTGAGCAGGAGGGAGCCCAGGTGCTCAAGAGTGACGAATTCAAGGCTTTCTTTGCCACCAACCAGGATTGGCTGGTGCCCTATGCCGCCTTCTGCCACTACCGTGACCAGTACGGCACGTCCACATTCTCCAAGTGGCCGTCGAACCACACCTTCGGTGACGACGAGCGAGCTGCGATGTCCAACCCGAGGACTAAGGCCTTTAAGGAGGTCGCCCTGTGGTACTACATCCAGTATTACCTGGACAAGCAAATGCGCAGTGCACACGAGTATGCCCAGAGCAAGCATGTCATCCTCAAGGGTGACATCCCCATCGGCATCAGCCGCGACAGCGTGGAGGCGTGGGTAGAGCCCAAATACTTCAACCTCAACGGCCAGGCCGGAGCACCACCCGATGCCTTCTCGACCAATGGCCAGAACTGGGGCTTCCCGACCTACAACTGGGACGTGATGCTTGCCGATGGCTGCCAGTGGTGGGTGAAGCGCTTCCGCAAGATGGCGCAGTACTTCGACGCCTACCGCATCGACCATGTGCTGGGTTTCTTCCGCATCTGGGAAATCCCCATCAACGCCGTTCATGGCCTGCTGGGACAGTTCTCGCCCTCGCAGGGCATGAGTGCGCAGGAGATACGCAGCTATGGCTTGAACTTCCAGGAGCAGCTGATGACCGAGCCCTTCATTGCCGACTGGGTGCTGGACCGCATCTTCGGCAAGCTGGCCGACACCGTCCGTGAGAAATATGTCGAGCGTGTGCACGACGACATCTACCGCATGAAGCCCGAGTATGACACGCAGCGCAAGGTCGAGGCGGCCTTCCAGGGCAAGGACAGCGAGGAGGACATCTGGCTGCGCGACGGCCTGTATGCCCTCATCAGCGACGTGCTGTTTGTGCGTGACCGCAAGAACCCAGCCCTGTTCCACCCGCGCATCTCGGTGCAGTTTGACTTCATCTATGAGGCGCTCTACGACAACGACAAGGCCGCCTTCAACAAGCTGTACAACGAGTACTTCTACCACCGCAACAACGACTTCTGGTACCACGAGGCCATGAAGAAGTTGCCCAAGCTGGTACAGGCTACCCGCATGCTGGTGTGTGCCGAGGACCTGGGCATGGTGCCCGACTGTGTGGCATGGGTGATGAACGAGTTGCGCATCCTGAGCCTAGAGATCCAGTCGATGCCCAAGGACAACCACATCAAGTTTGGCAACCTCAACGCCAACCCCTACCGCAGCGTGGCCACCATCTCGACCCACGACATGCCCACCATGCGACAGTGGTGGGACGAGGATTGGGACCGCACCCAGGAGTTCTACAACACCTCGTTGTGGCATAGCGATGCCGCCCCCCACCCGCTGCCCGGATGGCTGGCCGACGACATCGTGCGCGCCCACCTCAACTGTCCGTCAATGCTGTGCCTGCTCTCGTTGCAGGACTGGCTGGCCATCGACGAGAAGATGCGGCTGGAGGATGCCGATGCCGAGCGCATCAACATTCCCGCCAATCCACGTCACTACTGGCGCTACCGCATGCACATGACCATCGAACAGTTGATGAAGGCCAGTGAGTTTAACGGTCACATGAAGGAACTCATCTCACAAAGCGGACGCTCATGAAACGTGTTTCATCTCTACTGGTAGCGATAATCATGGCATTACTCGTACCGCAATCCATTAACGCTAGCAATGGGGTTACCTACGGCCCCAGCGCTAGCGCTTTTTCGATCGAGACCAACGACGACGCTCAACAGGTGAAGTTGCGCCTCTACAAGGACGGCCTGGGCGGTAAACCCGTCAAGACCATCAACATGAAACGTTCCCAAGCTGGCAGCTCATTGTGGCAGGCCACAGTCAAGGGCGACCTGCAGGGGATGTTCTACACCTATGACGTGAAGTACAACGGCAAGTTCATGGGCGAGTGCCCGGGCATCTGGGCCACGGCTGTGGGGGTGAACGGCAAGCGCGGTGCCATCATCGACATGGGCAAGACCAATCCGCAAGGCTGGAGCACAGACCAGCGCCCCAACATCGCGGCCAAGGACCTGATCATCTACGAGATGCACCACAGGGACTTCTCCATCGACGAGTCGAGCGGCCTTCATTACAAGGGCAAATTCCTCGCCCTGACCGAGCCCCATGCCATCAAGCACCTGAAGGAGCTGGGTGTCAATGCGGTGCACATCCTGCCGTCATTTGACTATGCCTCGGTCGATGAGACCCGCCTTGACGAGCCTCAGTACAACTGGGGTTATGACCCTGTGAACTACAATGTGCCCGAGGGCGGCTATTCGACCGATCCTTACAGGCCCGAAGTGCGCATCAATGAGTTCAAGCAGATGGTGCAGGCGCTGCACAAGGCCGGCATCAAGGTGATCCTCGACGTGGTGTATAACCACACCTGGAACATCGACGGCAGCAACTTCCAGCGCACGCGCCCCGACTACTTCTACCGCAAGAACGCTGACGGCACCTACAGCAACGGCAGCGGCTGCGGCAACGAGACGGCCAGCGAGCGTGAAGCCATGCGCGAGTTTATGGTCGAGAGTGTGAAGTATTGGGTAGAGGAGTACCACATCGACGGTTTCCGCTTCGACCTGATGGGCGTCCATGACATTGAGACGATGAACGCCATCCGCAAGGCCGTGCCACAGGACATCTTCATCTATGGCGAGGGTTGGAGCGCTGGCTCTTGTGCCATCCCCAATGAGCAGTTGGGCATGAAGGCCAACATCAGCCAGATGCCAGGCATCGCCGCCTTCAGCGACGAGATGCGTGATGCGCTGCGCGGCCCGTGGGACAGCAACAGCAAGGCTGCCTTCCTGGGGGGCGTGAAGGGCAACGAGGAGAGCATCAAGTTTGGCATCGTGGGAGCTATCCAGCATCCAGGTGTGGATTATGGCAAGGTGAATTACAGCAAGCAACCCTATGCACTGGAACCGACGCAGATGATCGCCTACGTGAGCTGCCACGACGACATGTGCCTGGTCGATCGTCTCAAAGCCAGTGTCAAGGGCATCACCACCGATGAACTCATCCGTCTGGACCTGCTGGCCCAGACCGTGGTGATGACCTCACAGGGCGTGCCGTTCATGCTCAGCGGCGAGGAGATGCTGCGTGACAAGAAGGGTGTGCACAACAGCTTTGAGAGCCCAGACAGCATCAACCACCTCGACTGGAACAACCTGGAGCGTTACCCGCAGGTCATGGAGTACTATAAGGGACTGATCGCCATGCGCAAGGCGCATCCCGCCTTCCACATGGGCAGTGCCGACATGGTACGCCGCAACCTCGACTTCCTGCCCACCGAGAATTGTCTCGTGGCCTACCACATCAACGGCCATAACGTTCCCGGTGAACAGTGGGGCGACATCTACGTAGCCTTCAACGCCCACAAGCGCGCCCGCACCATTACCGTCCCCGCCGGCGAGTACACCGTCGTGTGCCGCAACATCAAGTGCGACCACCAAGGCCTCACCACTGTCACCACCCGTGACGGCAAGGTAATAGTACCAGCACAATCCGCATTGATTATCCACAACTAACGGAAATCACGGAAACAACGTACTTAACGGAGATTACGGACTATCATCCTCAACTTTAATCTCCCACTAAATCACAAGAAAGTATCACAAAAATTTGCTGGTAATAAATTTATTACCTAACTTTGCGAAAACATAAGATAACGATGCCGACAATCTTTATCATATTTGGATATCGGTTCCAGTTCTTCTCCAATGACCACACGCCAATTCACGTGCATGTTATAAAAGGAGGAGCGAAGGCCAAGTACAACATATTTCCTGTTGAACTCATCGATAATAAAGGATTCAAATCCCAAGAATTAAAGCTGATAGAGTCAATCATTGAGGAGAATGTGGAAACTATTGCCCAACACTGGAACATGTTCTTTAATAACAACAAGTAAAAAAGGAGGTCATTATGATGAAAATAGAAAAAATATGGCTAACAAACACTGCGATCTGGATTCGCACTAGCGACGGGAAAGAGGCTTGCGAAGCGTTTGCCGACTATCCTCGACTCCGTTATGCAACACCAGAACAACGAGAACAGTATGAAGCTAACAAATTCGGCATCCACTGGGAGGCACTTGACGAAGACTTAAGTTTTGAAGGATTCTTTGACAAAAAAGAACCAACAGAGCTGTACCGACTATTTATGACACACCCTGAATTGAACGTATCAGCCATTGCCCGAAGAATGGGTATCTCTCAAAGTCTTATGGCACAATACATCAGTGGGAAGAAACGAGCAAGTAAAGAGCGCATGGATACGATATATAACACTATCCGCGCTATCGGCCAAGAACTTATTGCAGTATAATCGCCACATGACATAGAACGGAAGTAACGGAGGTGACGGGCAATGCCGTTACCTCCGTTGTATCTGTTTTATCCGTTGTATCCGTTAGAACTGGTTCTCGACGATGTCGGTGAGGACGTCGGTGAGGGAGAGGCCGGCGGCGCGCACTTGCTGGGGGATGAAGCTGGTGGCGGTCATGCCGGGGGTGGTGTTGATCTCCAGCAGGTTGATGTGGTCGGTGCCGTCGGGATTCTTGGTGATGATGTAGTCGATGCGGATGATGCCGTTGCAGTGCAGGATGTCGTAGATGCGTGAAGTCTCGGCTTGCAGCGCGGCGGTCAACTCGTCGCTGATGCGTGCTGGGGTGATTTCTTCAACCTGACCGTTGTACTTGGCATCGTAGTCAAAGAACTCGTTGTGGGTCACGACCTCGGTAACGGGGAAGACGACCGATTTCTCTTTGGTCTTGTAACAGCCCACGGTAACCTCGGTACCGTCGAGGAAACGCTCTATCATCACGTTGTCGCACTGCTTGAAGGCAAACTCCATAGCGTCGTCGAGTTGGTCACAGGTTTTCACCTTGGTCACGCCGAAACTTGAGCCGTCGGCAGTGGGCTTGACAAAGCAAGGCATACCCAGGTAGTCCTTGACTTTCTCGGCAGTCCAACCGTGAGGCACACCGCGGCGCACCTGGATGCTGTC
>CAMVAP010000068.1 GCA_947165485.1 uncultured Prevotellaceae bacterium | reverse complement strand
TACATAATGGACCCCAAAAGTTTTTTGTCCAACTTTTGGGGTCCACTTCATAATTCGCAACTGATAGCATTCATCGAGCTTCGCTCGAAAAATTAAAAACATGATGCGGAATTATGACACACCCACTTTTAATCAGGTCTCACTTGTACGATAAGGCATCAGCTGTCGCCATGCAATCGGTTGAGACGGGCTTTCAACTCTTCGGGGAGTTCAAGAGTCGCTTTGTGTTCGACATCAGGAATTGACGGTTCCACACTTCCGCCACCGCGTGGAGCCTTATTGAGTTTGGCACTACCGCCGGTCAACAGATAGTCGATCAGGGCCGTCACGTCACCAATCGTCACGTTACCATCGTTGTCCATGTCGGCTGCTTCCTGGTTGATCGTGCTGGCATCACCGCTGAGCAGGTAATCAATCAGGGCGGTCACGTCGGCAATTCCCACACTGCCGTCACTGTCCACATCACCCCGCATCGTTGAGCTGCCGGTATAGGGCACCCAACTGGAATTACTCCAATTATAATGGTAGAGATCCCAATGCTTTGCGCTGGCTTGGTTGATAAGGGCGGCAGTGATGACATTCCCCTCGTCGGTTGAACCACTATCGGGATTGGGGTCAACGAAAACATATGCAATCCCCGCATCACCGCTGCTGCGTGTGGGCAGCCCGGCAATCAGATTTCCCATCGCGTTACTCTTGAGCTGGTTGTAATAAATACTCATGGTTTTAAGATTCGGGCAATTGCTCACATTCATGCTCGCAATCTGGTTGGAGTGAGCACTTATTAATTCAAGGCTGGTACAACCACTCACGTCGAGGCTGGTCAAATTGTTGTATTGACACCACAGTTCCTCAAGATTGGTGTGGTGAGCGATATCAAGGCTGGAGATTTGGTTATACCTGCAGTCAAGCGTATACAAATTATTACATGGGCTCAAGTCCAGCGAGGTCAACTGGTTATTTCTACACCAGATGTCTTCAAGGCCTGTACAGCCACTGATGTCCAAGTCGGTTAATTGGTTATAGTTGCAGTTGAGAAAAGAGAGTGCAGTGCAACCGGTCACGTCAAGGAGGGTCAAGTTGCATTCACTGCAGTCGAGTTCTGTCAGGCTTGTGTTGCCCGAGACATTGAGTTTCTTCAACTGACTCAGGTTACTGACGTTGAGGCTGGTCAACTGGTTGTTGCAGGCCCACAGCGTTTGCAGGTTGGTCATGTTGGCCACACCGGGCAACTCGGTGATGGCACAGTCCTCACAGTCCAGGCGGGTCAAGGCGGTGCAACTCTCCAGGTTGTAGATGGTGCTCAGGTGGGGGTTGTTGAAACAACTGAGGTTCTGTAACGCGGTACAATTATATATATCAAAATTGCTGAGATCGTTGCAGGCGCATTCGAGGTTTGTCAGGTTGGGGTTTTGGGAAACCCACAACGTTCTCAGGTCACTGAAGAATTCTACTGTTACGCTGGTCAACTGGTTGCTCTGGAGATACAATTGCTCCAGAGCCGTATTGTTGTCCACATTGATTGACGTCAACTTGTTTTTTCCGAGATTCAGATATGTCAACTTGGTGAGGGCTCTCACATTGATCGAAGTCAGATTGTTACCATATAGACTCAGCTTTTTCAATTGGGTGAAATACTGCACACCCGTCATGTTGGAGATGCCCTTGTATTCCAAGATCAGTTCGGTGCGGGCATTGAGCTGCGCCGTGGTGATGGTGCCGCTCGGATACTCGCTCAGCAGGTAGGAGCGAAAGGCGGCATCAGGGAAGTTGGTGCTGTTGATCGTGACATCGGCCAGGGCGGCCACCGATGTCATCAACACCGCCATCAGGATAAGTAATGTTTTTTTCATAATTCTCTTTCGTTTTATGGTTAATAATGTTGAACTAACTCTTGACGATTTCATCATCATTCACCCACAAAAATAACAAAATTTCAATAAAAACAGTAATAAAAACATAAAAATATCAAAAAACAGACAAAAAAAAGGCTCACCTGTTTTTATTGCAACCAGTGCCCAGGGGTTCATCTCAGACATCATAATACCACTATTAAAACAATCGCCCTGAGCTCAGGGCGATTGTTTTAATCAGGTTTCAGTTGTACGATAAGGCATCAGTTGTCGCCATGCAATCGGTTGAGACGGGCTTTCAACTCTTCGGGGAAGACAAGCCTAACCTCACTTTTTCCATCGGTAATTGACGGTTCCACACCACCGTCGCGTGGAGCCTTATTGAGTTTGGCACTACCGCCGGTCAACAGATAGTCGATCAGGGCCGTCACGTCACCAATCGTCACGTTACCATCGTTGTCCATGTCGGCTGCTTCCTGGTTGATCGTGCTGGCATCACCGCTGAGCAGGTAATCAATCAGGGCGGTCACATCAGCAATTCCCACACTGCCGTCACTGTCCACATCACCCCGCAGGAAGTTATTACCGGTGTAGGGCTCCCAGTCATCGATGGTCCAATTCCAGCGATAAACGTCCCAATACTTGGCATTGGCCTGGGCCACCTGGCTGGCGGTCATGACGTTGCCATCGACCTTACCGGTCTCGGGGTGCTCTCCGGCTAAGACGTAGATCGCGCCGCGGTTATCCTCACTGCGCGTGGGCAGCCAGTTGACCGTCTTACCCATCTGGCCGGCCTGAATCTGATTATAGTACATGGGGAGCAGGTTCAACTCGGGACAGTTGGCTACCCTCAGGCTCGTGAGATTGTTGTACTGGGCATACAATGCCTCGAGTGCGCTCAGGCCGCTCACGTCCAGGCTGGTGAGCTCGTTGCGGTGGGCATACAGCGTCTTGAGGGCTGTGCAGCCGCTCACGTTCAGGCTCACGAGCTGGTTGCTTTTGGCATCCAGGTATGTGAGGACTGGACAACCACTCACGTCCAGGCTGGTCAACTCGTTATTATCACACCAGAGATGAATGAGCTCGTCGTGGGTGCCGAAGGTCAGTTGAGGAATCTGGTTATAGCTGCAGGCCATTTCTTGCAACTTGACAAAACGGCTTACGTCGAGGGCATTACTAATACCGTTATATCGGCAGTCCAGCGAAGAAAAGTTATTGGAGCAGTTGCTCAAGTCCAGGCTTGTCAATTGGTTCTGATTACACCACAGGTAAATGAGCTCGGAGTTGTTGCTGATGTCCAGTTCGGTGAGTTGGTTCAAGTTGCACACGAGATAGACTAGCGATGGGCACGTGCTGACATCCAAACTGCTCAATTGATTGTTCTGGCAATTGATGTACTCAAGGCTGTCGCAATTGAAGACATTCAGCTCGGTCAGGGCGCAGTTGTAACAATCAATATCGACAAGTTGCGAGTTATCGCTAGCCACCAGTGTAGTCAATAAAGGCTTGTTAGTCACACCCAGGTAGGTGAACTGGTTGCCGCTGCACCACAATTCCTGCAAGTCACTCATCTGGCTCACATTCAGGTTGGCCAAGCCGCAACTGGAACAATCCAGATAGCTAATCTTTGTGCAATCTGCCAGACCAGTTATGGCACCCAGGTTAGGGTTATTCTTGCAGTTGAGAAACTGCAAGTTGGTGAGGCCTGTCACGTTGAGTTCTGTCAGTTGGTTATTGTAGCAGTACAGACTCGTGAGTCCGGGGCAGAAGGTCATGTCAAGCGAGGACACCGCACAGTAGTCACAGGCAAACCAGTCGAGAGCAGTACAGTCGGTCAATCCGGAAATATTATCAAGTGATGGGTTGCTCTGGCAATCTAAGTGCTGCAGATTGGTGCAGCCCGACACATCTAGCGTGGTCAATGCATTATTTTTGCAAACAAGCTCGGTCAAGCCCGTGTTGCCCGACACGCGCAGGTTCCTCAGTTTCGGCTTGTAGGTCACCTCGAGAGACGTCAGCTGGTTGTTGCGACACCACAGCACTTCCAGGCCTGTCATGTTGTTCACGCCGGTCAGCTCGGTGATAGCACAATCCTCGCAATCGAGATAGGTCAGCGCAGTGCAGTTGGCCAGGCCCGTGATGGTAGTCAGGCTATCGTTGTAGTAGCAACGCAGGTTGGTCAACGCCGTGCAACCCGTCACCTTGAGCGTTGTCAAGTTCTCGCTGTAGCATATCAGACTGGCCAATTGTGTGTCGCCGGCGACTTGCAGGTTTTGAAGGCTGCCGCTATGACTGGTCTCGAGGGTGGTGATCCGGGTATTGCCCGCCAGCAGCGTCTGCAGGGAGGTCATGTTTTTAACGACACTCAAGTCATCGAACGACGTGTCCTCAACATCCAGCCAGGTCAATGCGGTACAGCCCGCCAAGCCATTGATGCTCGCCAAGTTATAATTGTTGTAAATCTTGAGTTGCTTCAGGGCTGTGCATCCCGTCACGTCAACGTTGGTCAACGCATCACGCCAGCAGTAGAGGCCCGTTAGGTTGGGATTATTGAATACCCACAGCGTTCTGAGCTTGCTGTGATTGCTCACCGACACGGTCGTGAGCTGATTGTTCTGGAGGTACAATTCCTGCAGTGTGGGGATAGTGCCGATGGTAATCGACGTCAACTTGTTGACACCCACGTTGAGATAGGTCAGCTTGGTATTGGAACTCACATTAATCGTGGTCAGGTTATTGCCATACAGGTCCAGCCTCGTCAATTGGGTGAAATACTCAACGCCCTTGGCATTGGAGATGCTCTTGTAACTCAAGTTCAGTGCAGTGCGGGCGTTGAGCTGCGCTGTGGTGATCGTGCCGCTCGGATACTCGCTCAGCAGGTAGGAACGGAAGTTTGCATCAGGGAAGTTGGTGCTGTTGATCGTGACATCGGCCAGGGCGGCCACCGATGTCATCAACACCGCCATCAGGATAAGTAATGTTTTTTTCATAATTCTCTTTCGTTTTATGGTTAATAATGTTGAACTAACTCTTGACGATTTCATCATCATTCACCCACAAAAATAACAAAATTTCAATAAAAACAGTAATAAAAACATAAAAATATCAAAAAACAAGTCAAAAAAACTTCAAGAAACACCGATCAACATTACTGTTGACATGTCTTGCCAATGCCCCAAACAACAAGGAGCGCTATGGATGACCACAACGCTCCTCTCAACATGAAACAAATCTTCTTCTGTTTGGTTATGCTAAATGATATCAGAAGTAGTATTTTTTCTAGTTGTCACTTGTCAGTTCTAAGTTTTCAGATACCTGTAGCCTATCACTGGATGGCTGCAAACATCGAGTTGATGGCATCTACCGAACCGTTGATGGCGGTGTAGATGCAGCTCACCAGACCGATGAAGATGACACCCAGCACACACAGGATGAGACCCAGACGCTCGGTCCAGTGACTCTGGATGGTGGGGATCACACAGTCGTCCTGACGCAGGAACATCGCCTTGACCACCAGCAGGTAGTAGTACAACGAGATGATGGTGTTGACCAATGCGATGAGCACGAGAACATAGATGGCTACCGAGCCCTGATTGCAAGCTCCCACAAAGATGAAGAACTTGCTGAAGAAACCAGCAAACGGGGGAATACCACCCAGCGAGAACATCGCCAGCATCATCGTGAAGGCCAGCCAGGGGTTGGTCTTGAACAGGCCATTGTAGTCGTCCATGGTGACACGACCGGTTTGACGCTCGATTGCGGCAATCACGCCAAAGGCGGCCAGGTTGCTGAAGATATACACCAGCACATAGTAAATCATCGACGACATACCCATCACGTTGACAGCAATCACGCCCAGCATGATGTAACCAGCCTGGGAAATCGACGAGAATGCCAGGAAGCGCTTGAGGTTGCGCTGGCGCATGGCAAACAAGTTACCCAGCGTGATGGTGAGAACGATGAGGGCATACAGCATCCACTCCCACACCTGAGAATAGGCCGAGCCAAACACCTGCACCAGGATCACCAGGAACGAGAATGCGGCAGCACCCTTACTGATGACCGACAGGTAGCTGGTCACTGCGGTGGGGGCACCCTGATAAACGTCGGCAGTCCACAAGTGGAAAGGAACAAGCGAGAGCTTGAAGCCCACACCGGCAATCACAAACGCCAGGGCAGCGATCAGCAGCGCCGAGTGGTTACCGAGCACTGCGGTAGCGATATCCCTGAAGTAGAGCGTGCCGCTCATACCATAGACAAACGAGATGCCCAGCAAGAAGATGGCCGACGAGAAGATGGCCGTGAAGATGTACTTGGCAGCCGCCTCGTGGGACTCGTAGTGACGCTTCTCAAACGCAGCCAGGGCAGCGATGGGCAGCGATGCGGTCTCCAGGCCGATGACAAACAACAGGAAGTGGCGTGACGAAATCATGAGGAACATGCCGAATAGCGTCAAGAGTATCAACTCGTAGAACTCACCGCGGCGAACGCTCACAAAGTCACTATTGGTCCACTTCACAGCCTGCAAGAGCACCAGCAGCACGCCCACATTGAGGATGTTCTTCATCACCCATGTGGCGGGGTTGGACTCAAACATGCCGCCAAAGGCCTCACCCGAGACGACGGGACAGAAACAGTATATCGTGTAGAGCGCAAACAGGATGACCGTGAAAATGGGCATGTGACGCTGGGTGCGCTCTGGCATGAAAGTGTCATAGATGAAAACAAGCAGGAAAACCAGCAACAGGCCTATCTCCTGCGGCATCAACAAGAATTGTGAATAATCCATCATATCTCTATATTATGCTTTTATTATCAGGTTAAACACTTTCATCAAATCATGGGCAGAGCAGCCTGCAGGGCCTTGACAACGGGCTCAAAGCTGCTGCTGATGATGTTAATAAAGAAGTTGGGGAAGCAACCGATGGCGGCCACAGCAACAATCAGCGTGGCAGTCGAGAGGCGCTCTTCCCACGAGGCATCGGTCAACGTGCGGTGGTGCTCATCCTGCACCTCGCCAAAGAGCAACTTGGCAACAACACGCAGGATATAGACCGCCGTCACCACAATCGAGGTGGTGGCCATGATCGTGAGCACGCGGTGGAACGTGTCGGTGTGCTGGAATGAGCCGAAGAAGATTGTCATCTCGGCTGCAAAGCCACTCAAGCCAGGCAGACCCAACGATGCCAAACCGGCAATCACATAGCCCACGCCCAGATAGGGCATGATGTGCATCATGCCGCCCATGTCACGGATGTCACGCGTGTGGGTGCGGCCATAGATCATACCGATCAGGGCAAAGAACAAGGCCGTCATCAAACCGTGGGACAACATCTGCAACACAGCACCGGTCATCGCCGTGGTGTTGAACATCAAGATGGCGAACAGCACCATACCGCAGTGGCTCACACTCGAGTAGGCGTTAATGTACTTGAGGTCGGTCTGGACACAAGCGCTCAACGCACCATAGACGATGCTGGCACCCGTGAGCAGCAGGAAAATCCAAGCCAGCTCGTTGGCAGCAAAGGGCATCAAGTAAATCGCAATGCGGAAACAGCCGTAACCTCCCAGCTTCATCAACACGCCGGCGTGGAGCATCGACACCGCCGTGGGCGCCGAGGCATGACCGTCGGGGGACCATGTGTGGAACGGGAACATGGCACCCAGCACGCCAAAGCCCACAAACGTCAACGGGAACAGCAGGTACTGCCAGCTGTGGGGGATCGCATTGTTATGAGCAATTTCCAGGATGTTCATCGTCAAGGGCTGACCAGCGGGAGCCGAGTGGAAGTAGATACCAATCAGACCGAGCATCAGGAAGGCCGAGCCACCCATCAGCATCAGCGTCAGCTTCATGGCGCTGTAGTTCTTGTTGCCGCTGCCCCACACACCAATCAGCAGGTACATGGGAATCAGTGCGACCTCATAGAACATGAACATCGTGAACAGGTCGATCGAAATAAAGAAACCAAACACACCCGTGGACAACAAGAAGAACCACATGAAGAACTGACGGGGCAGCGGATTCATCTTCCACGAGGCAAACACGCCGGCAAACACGATGAATGCCGACAACAGAATCATCACCACGCTCACGCCGTCAACACCCAGCGACAAGTGGACGTTGAACGGGGCATACCACAGCACATCGCTGCGCAGGATCATCTCGCTGGTGTCACCACCGGCACGAGCGTCAAGGAAAATCTTGACCAGCATGGCGGCCAGCACAACAAGCACACTGGCACCAATCACTGCAACGGTCCTGATGGCCTTGATGCCCTGGTTGCGGCACACGGCCAAGCCTCCAAGCGTCAACAGAGGCACGATCACAAAGTAAATCAGTATATTATTGAAAATTTCCATTTGATATATCCTTTCTAGTTTGTTAGACCGTTGATTAGAAGATCACACACAGCATGGTGACCACACCCAGCAGGAGGGCGCCCAGCAGATAGAAATACACATAGGTCTGGATGCTACCCGACTGCATGCGGCGGATGCCGAACGACAGCGAGTTGGTCACATCAGACAGCATGTTGAAGAAGCCGTCGATGATGTGGCGGTCGAACCAAGCGATGGGAACACAGATGCCCTGGAAGATCACCTTGTGGGTGATGAACTGGTAGAACTCATCCATGTAGAAGCGCTTGTAGCTGGCTTGCCACAGGCCGTGCATCGACTTGGCCAAGCGGTCGGGCAACGAGTTCTCCTTGTAGTACATCACGGTAGCAAGACCGATACCCACGAGGGCAACAACGACGCTCGAACCGGCTACCGTCCAGTCGAGGGCGGTGTGCAGGTGGTGACCATCCCAGGTCACCAGGTTGTGGAAGGGAACAAATCCGGCCACAATCGAGATGCCAGCCAGGATGATCAACGGCAACGTCATCGTCCAGGGCTGATCCTTGGGAGCGTGATGGGTGTGAACCTCATGTTTCTTCCAGAAGAAGATGAGGTAGTAAATGCGGAACATGTAGAAGGCGGTCATGCAAGCCACCATCGACATCCACAGACCCCAACCCAAGCCGCGCTGATAAGCGGCAACGAGGATCTCGTCCTTGGACCAGAAGCCGGCAAACGGGGGAATACCCGCAATGGCCAGACAGCCGATCAGGAAGCAGATGCTGGTGATGGGCATGAACTTGTGCAGGCCGTGCATCTTGTCGTTCTCATTGCTGTGAACAGCATGGATGATGGCACCGGCGCACAGGAAGAGCAACGCCTTGAACATGGCGTGGGTGAACAGGTGGAACATCGAGGCCATGTAGCCCAGGCCATAGCCCTCGTGAATCTCGATGAGGGCATTGTTGTTGGAGCTCACGGCCAGCGAGGTCATCATGAAGGCGATCTGCGAGATGGTCGAGAAGGCCAGCGCACGCTTGATGTCACTCTGGGTGCAGGCGATGGCCGCGGCATAGAATGCCGTGAATGCGCCAACGACCAGGATGATGTTCATCGCACCCTGCACGAGCACATACAGCGGGAACAACCTTGCCACCAGGAACACACCAGCGACAACCATGGTAGCAGCGTGGATCAGAGCCGACACGGGGGTGGGACCCTCCATGGCATCGGGCAACCAGATGTGCAACGGGTACATCGCACTCTTACCAGCACCGCCAATGAAGATGAACGTCAACGCCCATGCCATCACCGAGCAGCCCATGAAGGTGGCACCTCCAGCAGTGCTGATGGCGCTCTGAGCCGTATCCAGGCTACCCGACATCGTGGGACCGAAGACCAGCTTGTCGAAGTCGAAGGTACCCGTATAATAGCTCAGGATCATGATACCCAGCAAGAAGAAGAGGTCGGCCAGACGGGTCACGATGAAGGCCTTCTTGTTGGCATGATTGGCAGCAGGTGTCGAGTAATAGAAACCAATGAGCAGGTAGGATGACAGACCCACCATCTCAAAGAAAATGAATATCTGGAAAATGTTGGTGGCAACCACCAGACCCAGCATCGAGAACGTGAACAACGCCAGGAAGGCGTAGTAGCGCTGGAAGCCCTTCTCGGCATTACCATCATGGTCGCTCATGTAACCCAAGCTATACAGGTGCACCATCAGCGACACGGTGGTGATAACAATGAGCATCATTGCGGCAATGGGATCCACAAGGACACCCATGCGCACAACCAGCGTATCGGTAAACGACAGCCAAGCGGGATTGGCTACCACGACGGCTTGACGAACACCATCCACCATCTGGCCCTGTCCGCTGCCAAAGAAATAGGTCAGCGCCACGCCATAGGCAAGGACGGTATCCACGAGCATCGCCAGCACACCAATCACGCCGGTGATTTTCCTACCCATTTTCACCCCGACGAGTCCCAGGAACAGGAACATCAACAGGGGTAATGCTACAACTACTATTGCTAAACTCAGTGGCATAATCGTTAGAATTTCAGTTTAGTGATTTGGTTGATGTCCACGTTCTTGGCAATGCGGAACACATTGATAATGATGGCAAGGGCAAGAGCAGTCTCGGCAGCCGCGATTGCAATCGCAAACAGCGAGAAGAACATGCCGTCCATCTGACCAGGGAACAAGTAACGGTTAAACACCACAAAGTTGATATCCACCGAGTTGAGCATCAACTCGAGTGAAATCATAATCGCAATCATGTTCTTGCGAGTGATGAAGCCGTAAACACCGCAGCCAAACATGATCAGGCTGGGAATAAGATACATAAACAGTGTCAAATCCATAATCTTCACAAATGTTTAGCGGCGACGGGCAATAACCACACCTCCAATGATACAAGCCAATAACAACACACTGATGGCCTCAAAAGGCAACAGATAGCCAAACTTGTCGGTACTCAACAAGAAATGGCCAATCTTGTCCATAGTGACGTCCACCCCGCTGCTGAGCAAGCGGCCACCAAAGTCGGCATAGCTGAACAACGCATAGCCGCAAACGGCAACTCCGGCCAGCGCGGCGCTCAGTCCCAGCCAGCGCTTGTGTGACGATAGTGGGGCTGCATCCTCACCAGGCCGCTGTGTTAGCATGATAGCAAACACAAACAGCACCAGGATACCGCCGGCATACACGGCTATCTGTACCGCTCCCAGGAACTGATAGTCCATCTGGAAGTAGATGATGGCTGTGGCAAAAAGCACAAACAGCAGATAGGTTGCGGAGCGCAAAATCTTGCGCGTGGTCACCGTCAACACCGAGAAGACGATGATGGCGATCGCAACGATAAAATACAAAATGAGGTTACCTACTGATTCCATTATTCCTTGTTTTCTTTAGGTTCTTGTTTGGTCGCGTCGGCAGCAGGCTTGTCGGCAACAGGTGCCGCAGGCTTGGCAGCAGCGGGCGCCGCAGGCTTGGCGGCAGGTGCGGGAGCGGGAGCGTCGTCCTTCTCGGGCAGGTAATTGAGCTGCTTGATGAGCTTCTCACGAGTGAACACAGCCTGCTCAAAGTCGTTACTGAACTTGATGGCATGAGTGGGGCACACCTGTACACACAGGCCACAGAAGGTGCAGCTTCCCAAGTCATACATGTACTTGTCAAGCTTCATTTTCTTCTTGCCGTCGGGCAGGTCCACCATGCGCTTGGTGATGCTGATGGTCTGGTTGGGGCAATTGCGCTCACAACTGCCACAAGCGATACACTTGTGGTAACCGTTGTCGTCATAGATGAACTCCAGCGTAGCCCTGAAGCGCTCCGGGATGTGAAGCTCGGCGCGGTTTTCAGGATACTGCTCGGTCACCTTGGGGGTCACCAGCTCCTTGCCGGTCACCTCCATGCCCTTGATCAGGCTGTAAAAGCCTTTAAAGATTGAGACGAAATACTCCTTAATGCTCATATTCTTTGTCTTTTCTTGGTTTCGTTACAATTGATCGCATTAACGTTCCACCTGGCCACCCAGTATGTCGAGCAGCTCGGTGGTGATACCCTGCTGACGCAGTTTGTTGTACTCCAGCTGCAACTCGTCGAGCAGCTCCTTGGCGTTATCGCTGGCCGCCTGCATCGCCATCACGCGAGCGCTCTGCTCACTGGCCGCACTCTGGATGAACACATCCTGGAGCATCGACTTGATGTGCAGGGGCAGCACGGTGTTGAAGATGGTGTTGGCGTCGGGCTCAAACAGGCAAGGGCTGTTGGCGGCACGCGGGTCAACATTGTCGGCAAGTCCTTGATAGCTCACGGGCAGCAGTTGCTCACGGGTGAACACCTGCTTGCCGGTGGAGATGAAATGCATGTACAGCATTTCCACTCGGTCAAACGTGTGCTCCAGGAAGCGGGTCTTCATCAGGTCGGTGAAGGCATACAGCTCCTCACTACCGCTGCGGGTGTTGAGGGCCACACGCTCCATCTGGATATCCTTGCCGGTGATCTTCTGGACCGCCTTGGTCATCTTCTTGCCCACAGGGACGATGGTGATACCCACCTGCTGGCCATACTCCTGGCGCACCTCGTTGATGCTCACCAGCAGCTGCTTGAAAATGTTGACATTGAAGCCGCCGCACAGGCCATCGTCACTGCCAAACACCACCAGCGCCACACGCTGCACATCACGCTCGGCGATGAGCGGCGAGTCAAACTGCTGGTCGGTCACCAGCAGGTGGCTGATGACGTGCTGTACCATCTGGCGGTAGGGCGAGAGGCGTTGCAGTTGGCCTGTGGCCTTGCGCATCTTGGACGAGCTGATCATTTTCATGGCGCTCGTCGTCTTCTGCGTCGAGGCGACTGAACCTATTCGCGTCTTGAGTTCTCTTAATGTTGACATCTTGCGAACTTAAATTGCTTGAAGTGTTAATTGGCGGCGGGAGCCTCCACATACTTGGCGGCAACCTCGGCAGCGGCATTCTTGAGCTTGGACATCACGTCGTCGTCAATCTTGCCAGTGCGCAGCACGTCGAGCACATCGCTCTGGTGCTTGCCGCGCAGGTAGTTGATGAACAGTTTCTCAAACTCACCCACCTTGTCCAGGGGCACGTCGCGCAACAGGCCGTTCACGCCACAGTAGATGATGGCTACCTGCTCCTCGACTTTCATCGGGCTGTATTGTGCCTGGACGAGCAGACGCTCATTCTTGCGGCCCGTGTCGATGGTGCGGGCGGTAACGGGGTCGATGTCTCCACCAAACTTGGTGAACGCTTCAAGCTCACGATACTGTGCCTGGGCAATCTTGAGGGTACCGGCCACCTTCTTCATACACTTGATCTGGGCATTACCACCCACACGCGATACCGAGATACCCACATTGACGGCAGGACGGATACCCGAGTTGAACAGTGCCGACTCAAGGTAGATCTGACCGTCGGTAATCGAAATCACGTTGGTGGGGATATAGGCGCTCACGTCGCCGGCCTGGGTCTCAATAATGGGAAGTGCCGTCAACGAGCCACCACCCTTGACGATGGGCTTGAGCGGTGCGGGCAGGTCATTCATCACGCTGGCAACAGCCTGATTCTCGTTGATCTTGGCGGCACGCTCCAGCAGGCGGCTGTGCAGATAGAAGATATCGCCAGGATAAGCCTCACGGCCCGACGGGCGCTTCAGGATCAGCGAGATCTCACGATAGGCCACGGCGTGCTTGGAGAGGTCGTCATAGATGACCAATGCGTCACGGCCAGTGTCGCGGAAGTACTCACCGATGGCAGCGCCAGCAAAGGGGGCGTAGTAACGCATCGAGGCCGAATCGGCTGCCGTGGCGGCAACCACGATGGTATAGGGCATAGCGCCCGACTCCTTGAGCTTGTTTACCAGGGCGGCTACGGTCGATGCCTTCTGACCGATGGCGACATAGATGCAATATACCGGCTTGCCAGCCTCATAGTTGGCTCGCTGGTTGATGATGGTGTCCACCGCGATGGCGGTCTTACCGATCTGGCGGTCACCGATGATGAGCTCACGCTGGCCTCGACCGATGGGAATCATCGAGTCGATGGCCTTGAGACCCGTCTGCAACGGCTGGTTCA
>CAMVAP010000067.1 GCA_947165485.1 uncultured Prevotellaceae bacterium | reverse complement strand
TGCTACAGGACAAGGTTCCAGATCGAGTTCTGCTTCCGTGATGCCAAGCAGTATTTATATCGATTAATGCTCCCATACTAATTGTAGTATCAAATAATTACTTCTATTTTTATGCTTGTTAATGCTTACAAAGATAATCATTTTTCTTGAATAGTTCACGAAAATGTCAGCAACTTTTAAGAATCATGGTCTTATCTATGGGATTGTGGGGCAAAGGCCGTGCATTTGGGTTCTAAATGCAAGAACGCAGTATGAGAAGAATCGCTGAGACTAGCGTTAGTGGCCCTCTTCGAGGCCCTTTTGCAGGGGTATGTCAATCCCCAGGCCACACGAGGCCTACGGCCTGTGCGCCCTGGGGTTACTCTCAAGTCAAGGCCTACTAGCCTTGTGCAGGCCTTCGACCTGCTATTCTCACTCCCAACTCCTCACTCCTAACTTCTAACTACTTCTCACTCCTAATTTTGCTAGAAGGGGGTGGGGGCTTCGTTGGGACCTTGGAGGAAATCGACGTTGGGGGGTGGCGGGGTGAAGCCGTCGGGGATGGGAGACGCGGGGCCGCCGGAGGCGGGATCGGCGTTCATCTTGGACTCGTAGGTGGTCTCGCCGCCCAGGAGGTCCTGCTCGCCCTGGTTCTCGAAGCGGGCGTACTTGCTCACGAAGTGCAGGGGGATGGTGTCGGTGGCACCGCTACGGTGCTTGGCGACGATAAATTCGGCCAGGCCGCGGATGTTGTTGCCCTCGGCATCCTCGCTGGAGCGGGTGTAATACTCAGGACGGTGGATAAAGCACACGATGTCGGCATCCTGCTCGATGGCACCCGACTCACGCAGGTCACTCAACTGGGGTCGCTTGCCCATCTTGTCGTCGGCAGAACGTGTCTCGACGCTACGGTTCAACTGCGACAAGGCGATGATGGGGATGTCAAGCTCCTTGGCCAGCTGCTTGAGGTTACGCGAGATGGTGCTCACCTCTTGCTCACGGCTGCCAAACTTCATACCCGTGGCGTTCATCAACTGCAGGTAGTCGATGATGATGATTTTCACACCGTGCTCACGCACCAGTCGGCGCGCCTTGGTCCTGAGTTCAAAGATGGACAGCGAGGGGGTGTCGTCGATGAACAATGGGGCGGTGCTCAGGCTGCGCGTGCGCGTCATGAGGTTTTCCCACTCGGGCTGCGTCAACTGGCCGCTCTTGATTTTCTCGCCCTCCAGTGAGCAGACGTTGCTGATGAGACGGTTGACGAGCTGCAAGCTGGACATCTCAAGCGAGAACACGGCCACGGGATAGTTGTAATCGACGGCCATGTTCTTGGCCATCGACAGGACAAACGCTGTCTTACCCATGGCGGGGCGTGCAGCAATGATGATCAGGTCGCTGTTCTGCCATCCGCTGGTGAGGCGGTCGAGCTTGTGGTAGCCCGATTCCAGGCCACTGAGGCCGCTCTCGCGGTTGGCGGCCTCCTCAATCTTCTTGATGGCGTCCTGCACGGCGTTCTCAATGGGGATGACGTCGCGCTTGAGGGTGTTCTTGGAGATTTCAAACAGTTTACCCTCGGCCTCCTGCATCAGGTCATACACGTCGATCGACTCGTCGAAGGCGAGTGACTGCACCTGGCTGCTATAGCTGATGAGCTCGCGGGCAAGGTACTTCTGGGCAACAATGCGGGCATGGAACTCGGCATTGGCGGCACTCGACACGAGACCCGTCAACTCGCTGATGCGTATGGCACCGCCCACCTCGTCAAGCACCTTGTTGGAGCGCAACTGGTCGGTCACGGTGAGCATGTCGATGGGCTTGCCGTTGGCAGCAAGGGTCTGGATGGCCTCATAAATCTTCTGATTGGCAGGATTATAGAATGCCTCGGGCTTTAGGATCTCGCACACGTTGTTGTAGGCATCCTTCTCAAGCATCAACGCACCCAGCACGGCATCCTCCATCGAGGTGTCCTGGGGGGGCAACTTGCCAAACTCGCTCACGATCTCGGGCTCATGAGAGGGGCGCGTGCGACGGCGCGCCTGCTTGCCGGTTTCAAATTCTTCCATTATATCAAAATTTCGTTATCTTAATTGGAAAAGTGCCTCACGCTGAGGCGCTAAGCATTTTTTATCAAACAACAGGGACAACAACTGAACAACAATTACAACTACTACATTCTTGTTGTTGGCGTTGTTTCACTTGTTGTTAGCGCTTGTCTGAGAAAAAATGCGATGGCAAAGGTAGTTAAAAACGTTGGATTATCCCGCAGCGGTTATCTACATTCTATCTACACGATATTGACAAATCTTCAAGATCGGGAATCAGAAATTGATTTTTTAGCGTTGATATGATTTAGCTGTTAGAGAATTATAGTATTTTTGTGGTCAAAGTTTAACACCAAAAAAATGAAAAGGATATGAGGTTTCACAGGTTTATAGTACTGGCTGTAGTTGCGATGATGGCTGTGGTAGCCACTGGACAGCCCAAGACGATGACGTTTAACGACGTTGAGCGCCGTCAGACCATTACGGTGACTGCCGTGGGTGAGGACATCGTGCGCGTGGATGTGGTGCCCGACGGCTGGAACGGCACCCGTCTGCCCTCGCTGGCGCTGGACAAAACCGCCAAGGTCGAGGTCAAGGTGGAAGAGTTGGAAGACATGAGCGTGATGCGCACCGGCAGCGGCATGAAGGTGGTGCTGGACAAGACTTTGGGCAGCATCACGGTGGGTAGCCGCAATGGCTACTATATCACCGACCCCTGTGACCGCAGTTCATCGACCGTGATGTTGCTGCACCAGGGTCAGGAATCGTTCTATGGTGCCGGCGAACGCGGCTATTCGCTGAACCTCGCTGGCGACACGCTCATTAACTATAACGCGCAGAACTACGGTTACCAGATGGGCGAGAAGCGTACCCAGCAGATGGGTATCACCATGCCGATGGTGATCTCGTCCAAGGGCTACGGCATCCTGTTTGACGACTTCTGCAAGTCCACGCTCTACCTGGGCGATCAGATCCAATACACCTCCACCTCGCCGCAACCGCTGTCCTACTACGTGATCAGTGGCAATGGCCGTGTCGAGAACGTGGTCAAGAACTTCACGTGGCTCGTGGGACGCCAAGAGCTGCCGCCGTTGTGGACCCTGGGCTACATCACCAGCAAGTATGGCTACCGTGACCAGCGCGAGAGCGAGGGTGTGGTCGATACGCTCAAGCGCGAGGGTTATCCGCTGGACGGCATCGTGTTTGACCTGTACTGGTATGGCAAGGAGGAGGACATGGGTCGCCTGGAGTGGGACAAGCAGCAGTGGCCCGATCACCGCAAGATGCTGCGCGACTTCAAGCAGCAGGGCGTCAACGTGGTGACCATCTCGCAGCCCTACGTGCTCACTAACGGGCGCGCCATCGACAATTACCGCTTGCTGGACCCGCAAGGTATCTTCTGCAAGACCGACGGCACCGACACGACCCACACGGTGACCATCTGGGTGGGCCAGGGCGGCATGTTTGACGTGTCCAACCCCGCCACACGCCAGTGGCTCCGCAACCGCTATAAGCAACTCACTGACGAGGGCGTGACCGGCTGGTGGGGCGACCTGGGCGAACCCGAGAAACATCCGCTGGAGATACGCCACCACAACGGCTTGACTGCCGAACAGTACCACAACTACTACGGCAACGAGTGGAGCAAGATCATCTATGACATGTTTAAGGAGGAATATCCCGACCGTCGCCCGATGGTGATGATGCGCGCTGGCACGGCGGGCTTGCAGCGCTACTCGGTATTCCCCTGGTCCACCGACGTGTCCCGCTCGTGGGGCGGTCTGCAACCCCAGGTGACCATCATGCTCAATGCGGGCTTGAGTGGCCTGGGTTACATGTCACATGACGTGGGCGGCTTTGCCGTCGATCCCAATAATAAACGCGACGGTGAACTGTACATCCGCTGGCTGCAATTGGGCTTATTCTCGCCCATGCTGCGCACCCACTCAACCTATCAGGCCGAGCCTTATCATTACAAGGAATATGGTGACTTGACGCTGCGCCTTATCAAGCAGCGCTACACGTGGCTGCCCTATAACTACACACTGGCCTACGACAACGCGTGGAACGGTCTGCCGATGGTGCGTCCGTTAGGCCTGTATGAGGACGACAATAACATCAGCCGTTATGATAGCATCACCGATCAGTACCTGTGGGGCCGTGACGTGATGGTGGCCCCCGTGATGCAGCAGGGTGCCGTGAGCCGCGAGATTACCTTCCCCGAAGGCACTTGGGTGGATATCAACCACCCCGAGCACCGCTATGCGGGCCACACGACCATCGATTACAGTGCCCCTATCGAGGTGCTGCCGGTGTTTGCCCGTGCTGGGGCCTTCATCCCTCAAGCCAACTACGAGATGCAGAACGTGGGCGACTACAATCCCGACAAGTTAGACATCATCTATTACTCCAGCGAGCATCCCTCGACGTTCACGATGTTTGACGACGACCTGCACTCGACGGGCACGTTAGGCAGGGACAAGCACCGCCTGATCAGTTTCACCGCCACGCCTCAAGGTAAACACACCACCATTACCATCCAAGGCCGCGGCAACATCGATGGCGACGCCCCCAGTAAGGACTACCGCCTTATCATTCCCGCGACCAATAAGCCTGGCAAGGTGAACATCAATGGCAAGAAGGCTCAAGGTGTGACCTATGATAAGCATACCCGCACGCTCACCATTCCCGTCACTATCGCCGATGTCACCCAGACGACCATCATCGAACTCACCAAGTAAACGCTGCAGATAATCATCAGAAGAAAAAGAAAACAAGAAGCACAATCAATACAAACATCTGGAAAATCAGGTGGTAGTATTGATTGTGCTTCTTGTTTTCCTTCTATAGAAAGAAAAGAGCTTAGATGACCACGGCGGTGCCGCTGGTGGCGACCATGAGCATGGAGTTGTCCTTCCCGATGGTCTCGTAGTCGATGTCGATGCCCACGATAGCGTTAGCACCCATTTCCTGGGCGCGCTCCATCATTTCATTCATGGCGATATCCTTGGCCTGGCGCAACACTTTCTCATAACTGGCCGAGCGGCCGCCCACGATGTCGCGGATTCCGGCAAAGATATCCTTCAAAAAGTTGGCGCCGATAATCGTTTCGCCAGTCACAATGCCCTTATACTCACGAATCTGATAACCCTCAATCTGGGGAGTTGTTGATAGTAACATTTCCTTAAATCAAAAATTAATGGTTAATAATCTCTGATTATCATTCCTGCAAAAATAATGCCAAAAAAAAAACGATAATCGGTGTAGTTTTTATATACCCTCTTGCGTCTAACCAGTAAAAACGATTAAAAACTTAGAGATTATGGAACAGAAAGAGTTGATTAGCAACATGGCAGATCTGATGAATGTGATCAAAGAGGATTACAAAGCCAAAGCCTCCAACAAATGGCTTATCATTTCGTTGTTTCTCTTACTTGGGTTGTCATTGTTTACGGGAGTGAAGGATGCCACATCATTCATGGATTTCCTGAGAAATAATGGTTCAACGGTTTTGTTGGCCATCATTCTCCTTATCTCATTATTGAAGAATCGCCACTTTTTTAGCAAGATTGGTGCGAGTGAAACTGCCACTGAGTTGCTGAAAGCGCATGACAAGCATAGGGAAACTGACAAATATCTTTTGGTTGCCTTAGTATTGATGTACTCACTGTATTTTTATATCGTGAAAGGATTCACCTGGATTTGTTTTGTGAATATTGGTGTGCTGCTGGCTCTTTCAATACTATTGTTCATATTATTCAAAGATAAAAACATCGAACGCCTGCGTAATTTAGTGACAGAGCAAGAGGGGAAAAAATGAAGTAGATCTGCGATTTTTGTCACCCGCTTGCGCCTAAAGGACAGAAACAACTAAAATATAACGATTATGGAAGAAGAAAAGAAAGATTGGGTCGAGAAATTCAGCAAGGATGAACTGATTGAGGACATTCAGCGCGAGTTTGCCACCGATGCAAGGAACAACATCGGTTGTGGAGGCTTTCTCCTGATACTTTTAGTGTATAATCTAATCGGTGCTTTTGAAACCAGCGATTGGGTGTCTCAACTATGGTCTTTACCGGCATATTTTCTACTTCTCTTTATTTATGATATTTGGTGGAAAAAGAAGATGAGCAAATGTGAAGACGCTCATAAGTTGGTGGACATGTACCAAAAATATAATAAGGCAAATAAAATCTTGGGCTACCTAGCAGCGCTTGCGTTGGTTTTGTACATGAGTTATGACATCTACTCTGATTTCGGAGAAGTCAGCATGACAAAAACTATAGTGTTTGCAGCTATTGGTGTTATCCTTATTGGTGTTCTCGTTTGGTCCCTGTTTCGCAAGAGAAACAAGCAACCCGTTGAAAAAGAACTTGATCGTCTGCGCGACATGATTTCTAAAGAATGATTCCCGGAGAATTAAGAATTGGCGTCAAGCTATCAGGAACAACTTAAAAAAAACTGTTATTAGTTGCAACTTTTTGTATGGCATCTACGTCTATTCAATAGGAACAAAAACTAACTAAACTCTAATAAATAATATGAAAACTACATTGGTAAAAAGATTGTTATGTGCCGTGCTGGTCACCCTGATGAGCCTTATCACGGTGGCACAAGATTTTACTGGCGCATGGAAAGGCAACATTGTAGCCGGTCCGTACACTGTCCCCATCGTCTTGAACTTGCAACAGACCGATGAGGGCGTGACCGCCACGCTCGATTCGCCCGAGCAGAAAGCCTTTGGCATCAAGGCCAAGGCGACCATCAAGGGCGACCAAATCAATGTCGATGTCAATGAGATCGGTGCCAGTTACAAGGCGACCTTGAAGGATGGAAACATCCTGGACGGCACCTACAGCCAGATGGGATACTCCACGTCGCTGAAACTGACGCGCGAGGTGCCTGCGGCTGTTGCCGATAACGGAGACGAGGACTGGGTCAACGATTCGCTGTTGAGCGTGTTTGACAACATCCAGTTGAAGGATGTCGAGGTCACCGCCCAGCGCCAGCTCATCAAGCAGGAGGTGGACCGCATCGGCTACAACATCGAGGCCGATGCCGACAGCAAGACCAACAACGTGTTGACCATGCTGCGCAAGGTGCCCATGGTGAGCGTCGATGCCCAGGACGAGATCCGCGTCAACGGCCAGACCAACTTCAAGATCTTCCGCAACGGTCACCCCGACCCATCGCTCTCGCGTAACGCCAAGGACATCCTCAAGGCGATGCCTGCCAGCAGCGTCAAGCGCATTGAGGTGATCACCGAGCCAGGTGCCAAGTATGATGCCGAGGGCACGACCCTGATCCTGAACATCGTCATGGCCGACAACTCGACCCTCAAGGGCATGTCGGGCATGGCATCGGCCAGGGCCGACCACATGGGTGCCGTGGGAGGCTCATTGAACCTGACCACCCAGCTCGACAAGGTGGTGCTGTCGGTCGATTATGGCATCCACCACGATAGCGGCAATGGCCAGAAGACCAACACGACGACCTTTAACCGCTACACCGAGAGCGGGTCGGAACTGATGAGCGACGGCACATTTGACGTGGACAAGATGACCGTCCACTTTGGCGACGTGAGCGCCAGCTGGGAGCCCGACACCTTGAACCTCGTGTCACTCTCGCTCGGTGGGTTTGCCTATGACTACAGTGGCAACGGCACCAGCAGTAGCATCATGCGCAACGCTACAGGCCAGCCCCTGTACAGCTACAGCGTGGGCAACCACACCAGTGCCGACAGCTACAGCTTGGACAGCCGCTTGGACTATCAGCGCCGCACGCGCCTCAAGGGCGAGACCATCACGCTGAGTTACATGCTCTCGGCCTGGCACAACAAGAACAAGGATAACTCCAAGTACACCGACAACGTCAATCTGCCCGTGCCCTACTACGGCATCGACAGTGACGGTAAGGAAGACTTCAACGAGCACACCGTGCAGCTTGACTGGACACGCCCCCTGGCCGAGAAGCACAAGCTGGAAACTGGCGCCAAATACATCTACCGCTTAAACCGCAGCCACAACATCCAGGACTACCTGGGCATCGATGACGACATGGACATGCGCTACAAGCATGTGACCCAGGTGGGAGCAGCCTATGCGAGCTACACCTTCCACAGCGGTCCATGGGATGCACGGGCCGGACTGCGCTATGAGCACAGTTTCCTGCGTGCCACCTATCCCGACGGTCAGCAGGACGCCTACGAGGCTCACCTCAACGACCTCGTGCCCAGTGCCAGCCTGCGCTATCAGTTCAACTTCGCCAACAGTCTGAAACTCTCATACGCTGCCAGCATCAACCGTCCAGGCATCAGTTACCTGAATCCCGCTGTGATTGAGACGCCCACGAGCCGTTCCTATGGTAACACAGACTTGGGTAGCGCCCACACCCACTCGGTGAGCCTGACCTACATGCGCGTGGGACCCAAGTTGACTTTCAACATCACGCCGCAGTTCCAGTTCTGCAACAACGGCATCAGTGCCGTGAAGTGGGCCGACGGCCTGGTGCAGGTATCGACCTACGCCAACACGCTCAAGCGATACTCGACGACCATCTCGGCCTTTGTGCAGTGGATGATGACCCAGAAGACCAATTTCATGCTCAACGGCTCCATCGGCTACAACTATTACAAGAGCAAGGAGTTGGGATTGAAAAACGACCGCGTGAGCGGCAACTTCTTTGCCAACTTGACCCAGTTCCTGCCTTGGAAACTACAATTGTCGGGCTTTGCCGGCATGTGGGGCGGAGGTATCAATGACCTGTATGGCCGCATGGGTACCATCTTCTTCCACGGCTTCAGCTTGCAGCGCTCGTTCCTCAAGGAGGACCGCTTGACCGTTCAGCTGTCAGCCCAGAACCCCTTCAGCGGCAAGTACATGAGCATGAAGAATTACATCACCCAGGGCGATGTGACGGGGTGGTCGCGCTATGAGCAGCGCCAGGGTCGCAAGTTCGGCATCTCGGTGAGCTACCGTTTCGGTTCACTCTCTACCCACGTTAAGAAAGCCGACAAGACCATCGAGAACGATGACCTCATCGGCAGTGGTAAGCAATCCACCGGATCGGGCAACAGCCCCGCCGGCGGCATGGGTGGCGGAAATTAATCGCCCGAGGGCTTAGGCCTCATACTGGTAACCCAGCTCAGTAATCTTATCGATAACGGCCTGGTCGGAGACTTCTCCTTCGACCAGGGCCGTTCCTTTTGCGAGGTCAACGGTGACCTTGGTTACTCCGGGTAGCGAAGCCAGCCCCTTCTCGACATTAGCTTGGCAGTGTACACACATCATGCCTTTTACTTTGTACTCTTTCATTGCTGTAGTTTTATGTTGATTAATGTGATAGGATTTCCAGTATTTGGCGCCCAGGGCCACTACAATCATGACCAGCAGGGCCACACTGCACACGGTGTTGAGCCACGACACGGCCATGTGGTGATGCATCACGTGACAAGGCAGGGCACCGGTAAACACCTCGCGCAGGCCAGGCCAGTAATCCACCAGCACACCAAAGCCTATCGCACCACCGACAATTGACAGCAGATAGACAATGGTCGCCTTGCGGCCAAAGGCATTGTTCACGACAAACATCGAGGCCATGTTGGCGGCGGGAGCAGCCATGAGCAGCACCAGGGCGCAGCCGGGCGACATACCCTTGAGCATGAGGGCGGCAGCAATGGGAATCGACCCAGTGGCGCACACATACATCGGCACGGCCACCGCCACGATGATCAACATGTTCAACAGCGGCCAGCGGGCATAGGTCGAGAAGAAGTCGTCGGGCAGCAGCACGGTGATCAACGTGGCCACCACCAGACCAATGAGCAACCATCGACCGATGCTCTGCATCATGTCAAAGAAGCCATACTTCAAGGTCTCCACGACCTTGTTCCATAGCCCCTTGGGCAACTCGCTGAACTCATAGTTGGCCTCGTCATGCACGTCATCGAGCGCTCCCTTGCGCTCCCAGTGACCGACGGCCATACCGCCTATCAACGAGGTCACCAGCGCGGCGACAGGACGCAGGATGGCAAACGGCAGGCCCATCATCGAGTAGGTCGCCGCGATGCTGTCAACACCCGTCTGGGGCGTGGCAATGAGGAACGATGTAGAAGCGGCACGCGAGGCACCGCTGCGGCGCAGGGCAACAGCCGTGGGCAACACGCCACACGAGCACAACGGCAGCGGGATACCAAATGCCGCGGCAGTCAGCACCGAACGCCATCCGGTCCCCGCCAGATAGCGGCTATAAATCGACGACGGCACAAACGCGTGCAGCAATCCTGCGATAAAAAAGCCCAGCAGCAAGTAGGGTGACATGCTGTTAAGCATCGACACAAATGCATTTACATAGTCCATCATAACAGCGGCAAAATTAGCAATTATTCGGTATATCAAGTATGGCATTTTGAGAAAAATAACACTTTTCGGCACTTTGGGAACAAAAACGTTGGCACAATGAAATAAAATAACTAATTTTACCCCTCTAATGATACATGACTATGACGCTTCGGCCTTAGTCTGTTCACTTATCATTGAATGACAAAAAACGCGGATTACGCGGATTACACGAATTATTTAATTCACTGATGATATGGCTTATTTGATTTACGCCAATGAGTCTTATAAAATAAAAGGTTGTATGATGGAAGTCCATTCAGAACTTGGCCCGGGTTTCTTGGAGCAAGTCTATCAAGAAGCTCTTGAGTATGAGTTCATGAAAGCCGGAATACCATACAAGCGAGAGGTTCATTTGAAAATTAAATATAAGGACATATTTCTCAAGAAAGATTATATTGCTGATTTTATATGCTACGACAAGATTATTGTTGAGTTGAAAACAGTTTCTGATATAGCAGACATTCACAAATGCCAGGTTTTGAATTATTTAAAAGCCACTGGCTTTCAACTTGGCATTATAGGAAATTTTGCTAAGAAGAGTCTTGAAACAGCAAGAGTTGTAAACAGCTATAATCTGCTATATATGAATGAGGTGAATTTAAATAATAATTAGCGTTAATCAGCGAAATCAGCGTTAAAAAATTAAGGTCACGAATATGGATATCAGACTACCCAAGAGGATGGACGGACATCAGCCCGAAGTGCTGATAGAGTCCAAACAGATCACCATCATCGGCACCAACGGTGCGGGTAAGAGCCGGTTCTGCTCAGCGCTGGTCGATGAGTTGGGCGACAAGGCCTACCGCATCTCGGCACTCAAGGCCCTCTTCCCCACCCCTGCCAGCACACAACCCTTGCCAGGCTCGATCGACGACTTGTTCAACCGCATGAACGCTGCCAATCCGCAGGTGAAAAACACAGCCGAGACCGAGTTTGACAAATTGTTCTACGTCATGTTGAGTGACGAATTCCGCGAGCTGATGAACTTCAAGGCCCACCAGCTCATGAACGAGAAGATGGAGTTCCCCAAGACCAAACTCGACATCACGGTCAAGAAGTGGCAAGAGGTGTTCCCCAAGAACAAGGTGCTGCGCGAGAACGGCAAACTGATGTTTGCCACCGAGGGCTATGCGGACAAATATCCCTTGCTGCGCCTGAGCGACGGCGAGAAATCGGTGCTTTACTACATCGGTGCTGTGCAGTATGCCATGCCTGGTGCCGCCATCCTGGTTGATGACCCCGAGACGTTTATCCACAGCAGCATCATGCGCACCCTGTGGAACGTACTGGAGCAGATGAGACCCGACTGCACCTTCATCTACAACACCCACGATGTGGACTTTGCCAGCTCACGCATCGACAACCAGTGCGTGTGGGTCAAGGAATTTGACCCCGAGGCACGGGCCTGGGACTATGAGGTGATGACCTCCAGCCGCAACCTGGACACGGCAATGCTCGACTTGCTGGGCAGCCGCAAGCCCGTCCTGTTTATCGAGGGCGACGACAAGCACAGCATCGACTCCAAGCTCTATCCTCTCATCTTCCCCGAATATACCGTCAAGCCGCTGGGCAGTTGCAACAAGGTGATCGAGACGGTGCGCTCCTTTAGCGACCTGCAAAGTTTCCACCAGCTGGAGAGCCGCGGCATCGTGGACCGCGACCGCCGCAACGAGCAGGAAGTGGAATACCTGCGCAACAAGAACATCCTTGTGCCCAATGTGGCCGAGGTCGAGAACATCTTCATGCTCGAAGGCGTCATCCGTGCCGTCGCCCTGTACAAGCGCCGCAATCCCGACATCGTCTTCCCCAAGGTCAAGAAACGCATCATCGCCATGTTCACCAAGGAGCTCCGCCAGCAGGCCTTGCAACACGTGCGTCACCGCGTGAAACGCGACGTGGAGAAGCGCATCGACATGAAGTTCACCAGCATCAACGCCCTCGAGAACCACATGGTCGAGCTCGTGAGCGAGATCAACCCGCGAGGCCTGTACGACCAGTTGTGCAGGGAGTTCCATGCCTATGAGGACAACGGTGACTATGCCAGCATCCTCAAGGTCTATAACCAGAAACTCATGCTCGGCGAGAGCAATGTCGCCGTCCTGTGCGGCTTCAAGAACAAGGACGACTACATCCGCGGCGTGCTGAACATCCTCAAGGGCAACAGCGAGCACGCTGCCACCATACGCCGCACCATCAAGGCCTGCTTTGGCCTGGAGGAGTGACCGCTCCATGAGACTTCCGAGTCCTCTGAGGTCTCCTAGAAATTATGCCAGGTGATAAATAATGTGTACCTTTGTGGCGTTTTTTCTTGAACAGACACATCATGAAGGATAACAAGGAAGCGACATTAGCGTTAGGAACCCAGCCCGTGGGCAGGCTCTTGTGGCAATATGCCCTGCCTGGCGTGATAGCGATGACGGCCTCATCGCTCTACAACATGGTTGACAGCATCTTCATTGGCCACGGCGTGGGGCCAATGGCTCTGGCAGCCCTGGGCATCTCGTTCCCGCTGATGAACATCGGTGCGGCATTTGGTGCCGCCGTGGGTGTGGGTGGAGCCACACTGATGTCGCTGCGACTGGGACAGCGGCAATATGACAAGGCCAACCATGTGCTAGGCAACATGGTCGCCTTGAACATCATCATGGGCGTGCTGGTGGGCATCGTGTCCATCATTTTCCTGGATCCCATCCTCACCTTCTTTGGCGCCAGCGAACAAACCCTGCCCCATGCCCACGACTACATGTTCATCCTGCTGGTGGGCAACGTCATTACCCACCTCTACCTAGGGTTGAATGCCGCACTGCGCTCGGCCAGCAAGCCACGGCAGGCGATGATCGCCACCATCGTCACCGTGGTGCTCAACACCATCCTTGACCCCATCTTCATCTGGCCACTGCACATGGGCATCAAGGGTGCGGCCATCGCGACCATTCTGGCCCAGGCCATCGTGTTGTGCTGGCAGTTGTGGCAATTCTCGCGCCAGCGCGAACTGCTGCACCTGGAATGGCGTTTCCTCAAGCCCGCCCGCGCCATCGTCAAGGACATCGTGAGCATCGGCATCTCGCCGTTTGCCATGCAGCTCACGGGCTGCGTGGTGGCCATCTTCATGAACAACGCCCTGATGACCTATGGCGGCGACCTGGCTGTGGGTGCCTACAGCATCGCCAACCGACTGGGCTTCATCTTCTTTATGGTCATCATGGGCATCTGTCAGGGTTTCCAGCCCATTGCGGGCTACAACTACGGTGCACGCAACATGGACCGCGTCAAGCGCGTCCTGCGCCTCACCATCACGGCCTCGGTCGTGGCGATGACCGTCGGCTGGGTGATAGGCGAGCTGTTGCCCGAGCCCTGCACACGCCTGTTCACCGACGATGAGGGGCTCATCGCCATCTCCATCCGCGGCATCCGCATCAACATGCTCGTCTTTCCCGTCATCGGCTATCAGGCCGTGGTGACCAACTTCTTCCAGACCATCGGCAAGGTGCGCATCAGCATCTTCATGTCGCTCTCGCGCCAGCTGTTGTTCTTGTTGCCCATGCTGTTGCTCTTCTCCTCGCTGTGGGGACTCGACGGCGTGTGGTTCTCGCTGCCAGCCAGCGACTTTGTCGCCGCAGTTGTGGCCGTTATCATCATGCAGCGCTTCAAGTTCCAGCACCCTGACCAATAGACGCTAACACGAGGCTCCACACCGCAAAAAATAGGAGGGTGTGTCATAATTGTGTCACATCCTCATTTTGTAATATGCTGTAAAACATA
>CAMVAP010000066.1 GCA_947165485.1 uncultured Prevotellaceae bacterium | reverse complement strand
CCTGCTGGGGATGCTCAATGAAGGGGCCGACGGCAAGACGCGTCAGCAGATTACCGACGTGCTTGGACTGAGTGGTTCGACACAGCAGATTAACGAGTACTTTAAGAAGATGATGAGCAAGGTATCACGGGCTGACTCCAACGTCACGTTACAGCTAGCCAACTGCATCGACGTGAACTCGGCAGTGGGCATCAGCCTCCTCCCTCAATACAAGGCCGACATGCAGCAGTACTATGATGCCCAAATCGATGCATTGGATTTCACTAAAAGAAGCAGCCTCGACAAAATCAACAAATGGTGCAACAAACACACCGGTGGCATGATATCCACTGCCGTTGACCAACTTGATCCCGACGCAGTAATGTACTTGTTAAACGCCATCTACTTCAAGGCCAATTGGACCGAGAAATTCGACCACGAGGATACCCGCATCATGAACTTCACGACGCAGAACGGCACTGTCGTCAAGCACAATATGATGCATCGCCAGACGCGTACCCTCTATGGCAAAAACAAGATATGCCAGATGCTGTACCTGCCCTACGGCAATAAAGATTTCGGCATGTATGTCCTGTTGCCCGTCAAGGGGAAAACCACTGCTGACATCATTCAAGGGCTCTCGGCCCGGGAACTCGAGCAGCAGCTGAACGGGATGAAAGATGAAAATGTGGATATCCTGATGCCACGGTTCTACAGAAGCAGCGAGACCACGCTTAATCATGTACTCTCAGCCATGGGTATGCCGCTGGTATTCACTTCACGGGCCGAGTTGCCCAATATGGCCCAAGGCGAAAAAGACCTCTATGTGTCTTTAATTGATCAGAAAACGATAATTGAGGTCAACGAGAAGGGCACCGAGGGCACCGCCCGCACCCTCATGAGAGTGCTTAAAGACGGTGATGAGCCCCCTAAAATCGAGAACTTCCATGCCACACATCCTTTTGTGTATCTCATCATCGAGAAACGCTCAGGAGCCATTTTCTTCATGGGCACCTACTGTGGTGAAGACTGCGTCCAACCAGCGAAATCGGATGGAATCGTAGTAGTGCCGCATACGATAAAGGAAGAAGTAAAGGAGGAAATAAAGGAGGAAATCTACCATAGCGCTGAGCAGATGCCTCAATTTCCCGGCGGTGAGGCTGCGCTGATGAAGTACATTCAGACTCACATCAAATATCCGCCTACTGCAGCCAAGAGCCATGTCCAGGGACGGGTTATTGTGCGGTTTGTTGTGTGGAAGGATGGCAGTGTAGATGCGGTAAAGGTCGTTCGCTCGGTGGATAAGGACCTTGACAAGGAGGCTATTCGCGTCTGCAAGACGCTACCAAAGTTCACTCCCGGTCGTCAGAATGGAAAAATCGTGCCTGTATGGTACACGCTCCCTGTGACTTTCAAGTTGCCAGAAAAGTGAGAAAATATTTCATCGATTAGTAAAAAAACACGATATTTGCGTCTCTATCAATTGTAATGATGAAGAAAAACGGAAAACATATCTGCAATGCGCTCAGGCAGGTCCGCCTGGACATTGCGCGCGCCAATGGCATCAACTATGCCCCTCGGGAGTGTCACCACGAGGGAGATTGCGCGGGAATCTGCCCGGCATGTGAGAGCGAGATGCGCTATCTGGAGCGGGAAATCGCCCGCCGCCGCAATCTGGGTAGGGCCGCCGTTGTCGCTGGCGTGAGCATGAGTCTCTCCAGTCTGTCGGCCATGGCTGCCCAAGCCCCGCCGAGCGTGCCGATGATGTCTAGTGACAATCATGCAAGCCAATTGTGTGACACGACCGAGAGATACGAAGTCTTTGGGCAAATCAGTGAATCTGCGCCCCAATTTCCTGGAGGCGAAGCCGCTTTAATGAGGTACTTGGGAACTAACATCAAGTACCCGCCCGAACTCGCCGGGACATGTTTTCAAGGGCGAGTGGTGGTGACTTTTCTCATTGATAAGACGGGGCGTGTTGCCGAGGTCAAGGTGCTCCGTTCGATTCACGAATTGCTGGACCGCGAAGTCGTCCGCGTCTGCGAGTCGCTGCCGATGTTCGAACCTGCCCGCAGAGATGGCGAGCCCATCGATTTCTGGTACACTTTGCCCATCTCATTCAAGTACGGATCAGTATCAGTTAAGGAAGCGACTCAGGCAGATGCTTTAACTCGAATTAGCGGAAGCGTGCTTGACGAGAACCATGAACCCCTCATCGGTGCAATGATTGCATTGTTGAGTAATCCTAAGAAGGGTGTTGCTACCGACATCGACGGTCATTTCAAGTTGGACGTCCCGAAAGATTCCAAAATCAAGGTGACCTATATCGGGTATGAAGACGCTGTTGTCACGGCATCGGACGGCATGACGATCACGCTTAAGCCCAGTGATAATGTGCTATTAGGCGAAGTATGCGTTGTAGTGAATTCTCGTGCAAAAAATGCGCAATACCCTGGCGGGGATAAGGCATTACGGAAATTCATTCAAAAGAACTTCGTTTGTCCTGATGATGTCACGGGGCATGAGTATGTCATGGTTGAGGTGGATGTCGATAAAAAAGGAAACGTGTCCAATCCGCGAGTGCTGAATGAACTGGGTACACCATTCGAGAAAGAGGCATTGAGGGTAGCAGGTCTTATTCGCAAGATCAAGCCTGCACGAGACGTCAAAGGCAAGAAAACCGACTCAACCTTCAGCATCGCGTTTGATTCTGCCGATTGGACTGATTGATGATCAATAATAATGTAGCGATGAAACACGGAAAACATATCTGCAATGCACTCAAGCAGGTTAGGCTTGACATTGCGCGTGCCAATGGCATCAACTATGCCCCTCGGGAGTGTCACCACGAGGGCGACTGTGCGGGCACCTGCCCGGCATGTGAGAGCGAGATGCGCTACCTGGAGCGGGAAATCGCACGCCGCCGCTCTAACGGCAAGGCAGCCCTTGTCGCCGGTGTGAGCCTCGGGTTGATGAGTTTTGCTTCCACATCCTGCAACCAACTGAATAAAGCCGACAACGATGAACTTCAAGGCGAGGTCGAACTTGTGGAGGATTCCTGAGCTGTCGTGGACTCGGTCGGGGAAGAGAGGATTGTAGAAGGGGAAATGGTAGATACGACCGATCTCCAACCGATCCTGAATAAGGTGCCCTCAGATAAGCAATAATGATGGACGAAGGGTATAATAATAGGGTGCCGATTATCGGGGTGGCCCGCCATCGGCTGGCGGTGGACGGGCAGGGGGTGACTACGCTGGTTGCCTTCCACGGTTGCACGCTCCATTGCCGATATTGCTTGAATGCTCAGTGCCTGAGGGCCAATGGTTTCTCGAGGACTATCACCCCGCCCGAACTGCTCGACGAGGTGATGATCGACAACCTGTATTTTCTGGCCACTGGCGGTGGCATCACCTTTGGCGGCGGTGAGCCAGCCATCCGCAGCGGGTTTATCGACGCCTTTTGCCGCATGGCGCCGCCCGAGTGGCACATCACGATGGAAACCGCCCTCAACGTGGATCGCCATCATCTTGAACGTCTCTTGCCGCATGTGCATCAGTACATCATCGACATCAAGGACATGAACCCCGGTATTTACCGTCGATATACCGGCTACGACAATCAATGCGTGCTCGATAATCTGCAATGGCTATTGAGCCACGATGGCATGGCCGAACGTATCGTCGTGCGCGTGCCGCACATTCCCGACTTCAATACTGATGCTGACGTGAACCGCACTCGAGAACACCTTACCGCACTGGGCATCAGCCACATTGACGAGTTTGCCTACGCTAGGCGCTAGGTAGGCAATTAGGCTTTAGGAGGCTTTAGGCTTTAGGAGGCTTCCGCTGTTCTGACGTCTAACGCCTAACTATCGCCTAAAAACCTATCGCCTAACACCTAACACCTAAAGCCTAACACCTAAAACCTAACACCTATTTTTTTAAACTTTTTTTGCCAATTCGGGTCTTAGTCGTATATTTGCATGAATTTTTGTGAGAGAAAACATAGTTTAATTTAAAAATACGACTGATTATGAAGAAATTATTGTTGATGGCAGTGCTGATGTGCTTTGCTGCAGCACCTGCCGCTATGGCACAGACTTACGAAACTCCCGCCCAGGTTCAGCAACAGCAGGCCCAACTCGCCAAGGACGCCGAGGTAGCCAAGAAGAATGCCGAGGCCGCCAAGAAGCAGAAGGAAGCCTACAAGGAGCAAGAGAAGAAGGCCAAGGAAGCCAAGAAGGCTGCCGAGAAACAAGAGAAAGAGGCTAAGAAAGCTGAGAAAGAGGCCAAGAAACAGCAGAAGCTGATCGAGAACCGCCAGAAGGCTGCCGAGAAGTATAACAAGGCCCAGGACAAGCTGAAAGATGCCCAGAAGAAGGTAGCCGAGGCTCAGAAGAAGCTGAGCGAACTGCCCGAGAAGCAGGCCAAGGAAATCCAGAAGCATGCCGACAAGATCTCTAAGGCTAACGCCGACCCTGAGAAACTGCTCAAGCTGGAGACCGAGCAGAGGAAACTCGAAGAGAAGATTGCCAAGCAGAATCGTAAGGCCCAAGAGGACTACGAGAAGGCTGTCAAGAACGTGAACAAGGCCGAGGAGAATCTCGAGAAAGCCCGCAAGAATGTAGAGAAGTACAAGTGAGGCTTTAGGCTTTAGGTTTTAGGCTTTAGGTTTTAGGACTTAGGACTTATAGTAATAAAAGGGACTGGTGACCAAATCGTCACCGGCCCTTTTTTTCATGCAGATGAACTCTTCATGAGTGACTTTAACTCATGCAAAGTCGCTAAGATGTTATTTAAGAGGTGTTTACATCAGGATCTCGTGATGTTCATTTATTTCTTGATACTGATGCGCAAATCTCTGATTTTTGATAAAAATAAATGATTAAATCCGTAATATTAAATACTTAGCGTCTTTGCGTGAACTTGTGATTATGCGTTTTCGCTGTTACCGTCATGATGCCCCCACTATGAGAATAGGTGAAAAAACGTGATGCTTTTTAAACTTTTTGGACAGATTGATGTCTATATTACAAAGAGAAATCAACATTGTTTAATCATTTAAACTATTCCGTTATGAAAAAAGTATTATTATTAGCAGTTTTATTCTGCTTCGCTTCAACTCCCGTCATCATGGCACAGTCCACCAGGACGGTGACTCCCAAGAAGGATCCAGCATACTCCTTGCCTCAGCAGCAGCGCGACCAGCAAATCATGCGCGACGAGGCAAACCGCAAAAACCAGCCCGCCTTCAAGACCGAGCAGAGCAAGACCCACATGGCCACGCCTCCCAGGGTGAAGACGGCCGACAACGAGAAGGTCTTCAAGCAGGAAATCAAGAAGGATGACAGGTCCCAGACCTTTGAGAAGAAATCCAACTACGGCAAGAAGAACACCGTAGGCCCTGCCAAGGAGGAAAAAACACTCAAGGCCGACGATAAGAACCTGAGCAAAGACAAGAAGGACGTTGACCGTAAGGCCCGCGAACTCAACAGAGCCAAGCGGCGCATGGAGCAAGCCAAAACCCGACTCAGTGACAAGCAGCGCGTCCTCGATGAGTTGATGAAGGCTCAGGCGGCCGAGAGAACTAGCCTTGAAGAGAGATTTGCCAAGGAGAGCGCCAATGGTTTGACCGATGACATGAGGCTGCGCCAGAATGACGAGAGGCAGAAGATGGACACCAGGCACTCGCGCGAATTGATGGATGCGCAGCAGGCTGTCGATAAGGCTTTGAGAGATTATAATGCGGCCGAGTCCCGCGTCATCGATGCCTCCAAGTAAGGCAAGCAGGAATTACCAGTCCATCAGCATCAAGTAATCATAAGCACGGGGGTGAGTCAGTTTTTGGCTTACCCTCTTTTTTGTGATAAACGGGAAGGGAAATAGCAACTATTAACGGTTCTCTGTTAACTGTTAACTAAAAAATCACTACCTTTGCACCACTTTTTCTAGATTATCGACGACCGAATGGACTATCAACTCATAGCTACACCCAGTGGCACCAACGCCCGCGCCGGGCTCATCACGACCGACCATGGCCAGATTGAGACTCCCATCTTTATGCCCGTGGGCACGGTGGGTGCCGTCAAGGCAGTGCACATGACCGAGCTGCGCGAGGACATCAAGGCGCAGATTATACTGGGCAACACCTATCACCTGTACCTGCGTCCCGGCATGGACATCATCGAGCGGGCTGGCGGCCTGCACAAGTTCAACGGGTGGGACCGCCCTATCTTGACCGATAGCGGTGGTTTTCAGGTCTTCTCGCTGGCCGATAACCGCAAGTTGACCGACGAGGGTGTAACCTTCCGCAGCCACATCGACGGCAGCAAGCACCTGTTCACGCCCGAGAAGGTGGTCGATATCGAGCGCACCATCGGCAGCGACATCATGATGGCACTGGACGAGTGTCCTCCCGGCACGAGTGACTACAATTATGCCCGCAAGTCGCTGACCCTGACCCACAACTGGCTGGCCCGTGGCTGGAAGCACTTCAAGAACACCCAGCCCCACTATGGTCACAGTCAGGCCTATTTCCCTATCGTGCAGGGTTGTGTCTATAAGGACTTGAGACAAGAATCCTCAAAGTTTGTCGCCGATCTGGGTGCCGACGGTAACGCCATCGGTGGCCTGGCCGTGGGAGAGCCCACCGAGGTGATGTATGAAATGATTGAGGTCGTCAACGACATCCTGCCGCAGGACCGTCCCCGCTACCTGATGGGCGTGGGTACACCGGCCAACATCCTGGAAGCCATCGACCGCGGTGTGGACATGATGGACTGCGTGATGCCCACCCGCAACGGGCGCAACGGTATGCTCTTCACCCGTCACGGCATCATGAACATGCGCAACAAGAAGTGGGCCGACGATTTCACTCCATTGCAGGAAGATGGACCCTCGATTGTTGACCATATCTACAGCAAGGCCTACGTGCGTCACCTGTTCATCGCCCAGGAAATCCTGGCGATGCAGATTGCCAGCATCCACAACCTGGCATTCTACCTGTGGCTCGTGGGCGAGGCCCGCAAGCACATCATTGCTGGTGATTTCCCCACGTGGAAACAGCAGATGCTGCACGATGTTCAGGTTAGGCTTTAGGTGTTAGGCTTTAGGCTTTAGGTGTTAGGTTTTATAGGTGATGGACGAGAATTTGAAGAACATAGAGAACCAGCCTGTAGAGACGCAAGATCTTGCGGCTCCGGCAAGCCCTGTCGATTCAGTCAACTCCGTCAAATCCTCTCCTGCTCCTAGCAAGCGTTTCCCGTGGTACTACGTGAAACGATTTGACCGCTACATCATCAAGCACTTCTTGGGCACCTTTTTCTTTGCCATCCTGTTGCTGTTTGCCATTGTGGTGATGTTTGACATCAACGAGAAACTGGATGCCGTGCTCACTGCTCCCTGGAAGGCGACCGTTTTCCAGTACTTCATGAATTTCCTGCCGTTTGTACTCAGCCAGTTCAGCCCATTGTTTACCTTCATCTCGGTAATCTTTTTCACCTCACGACTGGCCGACCGCAGCGAGATCATCGCCATGCTGTCCAATGGCATCAGTTTCCACCGCTTGACGTTGCCATATCTCTTCTCGGCGGCTGTGATCGCCCTGGGCAGCTACCTGCTGGCGGCTTACATTATTCCACCTGCCAACATCGAGCGCATCGCCTACACCAACAAGTGGGTCAAGAACAAGGAAGTCATCTATGGTGACAACATCCAGTTGCAAGTCAAGCCAGGCGTGATGGCCTATATGGCCCGCTATGACAACACCACCCGCAGCGGATTCAGATTCTCGCTAGAGGAATTTGACGGCAATACCCTCAAGTCCCGCTTGACCGCCGAGACCATCAGGTATGACTCGGTGGGCCTGTGGACCGTGCGGCAGTACACCATCCGTAACTTCAAGGGTATGAAGGAAACCATGACCAAGGGAACGGTGATGGATACCTTGCTCAATATCGACCCGCGCGATTTCTTGATCTCCAAGAATGATGAGCAGACCATGACCTCGCCCGAACTCAAGAAGTACATCAACAAGCAAAAAGCCCGCGGTGTGGCCAACATCAAGAACTTTGAAATCGAGTATGAGCGGCGCATCGCCATGACTGCTGCAGCGTTTATCCTCACCATCATCGGTCTGTCGCTCTCGTCGCGCAAGGTGAGGGGCGGCATCGGCCTGAACATCGGCCTGGGCCTGTTGCTCAGCTTCTCTTATATCCTGTTCATGACGGTCACCTCAACGTTTGCCGTGTCGGGATATACCTCACCACGTGTGGCCATGTGGATTCCCAATTTTGTCTATATCATAATCGCTGCGGTGCTCTATTACCGCGCCTCCCGATAAAGTATTATTTGATCATTTCCAGGAACTGGTTCTCATCGATGATGTCGATGCCCAGTTTGCGTGCCTTTTCCAGTTTGGCAGGGCCCATGTTTTCACCCGCCAGGATGAAGCTGGTGGTACTGGAGATGCTGCTCACGTTCTTGCCGCCATTCTGCTCAATCATGGCCTTGTACTCCTCGCGAGAATGCTTGGCAAACACACCGCTGATGACCACTTTCTTGCCCATCAGTTTGTCGGTCTGCCCAGCAGTTTCCTCCTCGGTAAGAGCCATCTGCACACCAGCAGCCCGCAACCGCTCCACAATGACCCGGTTACGCTCCTCGGCAAAGAAATCGACGATCGACTGTGCGATTTTGGGTCCAATCTCGGGTATTGACGCGAGTTGCTCGACCGGCATCGACATCAACGTGTCGATGTCGCGGGTGTTACGTGCCAACACTTTGCCGGTTGTCTCGCCCACAAATGGGATTGACAGGGCAAAGATCACGCGTGCGTAGGGCACCTTGAGGCTGTTCTCTATACCCTTCAAGATGCGTTGCGCACTGCGCTCCTGGAAACGGTCGAGAGCCACGAGTTTGTCCTGGGTGAGGTCATACAGGTCGGCAACATCGTTGACCAGACCGCTCTTGTTGAGGATAACGGCCACTTCCTCACCGATGCCATCGATATCCATCGCATGGCGGCTCACGTAGTGCTCAATGCGCCCGCATATCTGCGGCGAGCAACCCCACTTGTTAGGGCACACCCACGCCGCCTCGCCCTCGACGCGCTGGAGCGGGGTTCCACACGACGGGCAGTGGCTCACAAAGGCGACAGGCTGGCTGCCAGCTTCTCGACGTTTCTCGTCAACGCCCACAATCTTGGGGATGATTTCGCCGCCTTTTTCCACATATAGCATATCCCCCTCATGGATGTCGAGTTGTTCAATGATGTCGGCATTGTGCAGGGATGCACGCTTGACAATGGTACCGCTCAACAGCACGGGATCAAGGTTGGCAACTGGGGTGATGACTCCCGTGCGGCCCACTTCAAAGGAAACGTACTGCAACTTGGTGCATTCACGCTCGGGGGCAAATTTATAGGCAATCGCCCAGCGGGGAGACTTGGCAGTAGCCCCCAGATTGAGCTGCTGTCGCAGCGAGTTGATTTTGAACACGAGTCCATCGGTTGCGACAGGCAACGTCTTTCTTTCCACATCCCAGTGGCCGATGAAGTCTTTCACCGCATCGATACTGGGCAGAATCGTCATCTCACCCGTCTTGAACCCCCACCGCTTGAGCGCCATGATGTTGTCGTAATGGGTGTCATAGGGCAGGTTATCGCCCAGCAGGAAATAGAAGATAGCATCCAGTCCGCGGCGAGCCACCTCGGCACTGTTCTGGAGTTTGAGTGTGCCGGCGGCAGCGTTGCGGGGATTGGCAAACAGTGGCTCCTCGTTAAACTGGCGTTCCTGGTTGAGTTTCTCAAAACTCTTCCAGGGCAACAGGATTTCCCCTCTCACCTCAAACTTCTCGGGCAAGTCCCCCACCCCAGTGATCTCCAGCGGCACCGACTTGATGGTGATGACATTGGCCGTCACATCATCGCCCTGCACGCCGTCACCACGGGTCACCGCACGTACCAGCCGCCCGTGCTCATAGGTAATCGAAATGGATGTGCCATCATACTTCATCTCGCCCACGATTTCGCTGGGCTCGCCTCCCAGCCCCTCCTGAGCACGGCGCAGGAAATCCTGCACCTCCTCGATGCTATAGCTGTTGGATAACGACATCATGGGACGCTCGTGGCGCACCTGGGTGAAGCCCTTGCTGATGTCACTGCCCACCCGCTGGGTGGGCGACAACGGATCCTGGTACTGGGGATAGTCACGTTCCAGATCTTGCAACTCGCGCAGCAACGCGTCAAATTCCTGGTCACTCACAGTGGGCGAGTTCAACACATAATAATTATGGTTGTGACGGTTGATGATTTCCCGCAATTCCTTGATTCTTTGTTCAAATAAGTCCATTTCCTGATTGTTTCTTGTCGTTTTAATGCGCTAAATTAATGTTTTTTTCTCTAATAAGTGTTGTCCTAACCATTTTTTCACTAAATTTGCGCTTGAAAAATGTCATTTAAGTATATATGAAGAAGTTGTGTAAATTCATCGTGTTGCTGGCTGCTTCGGTGGCCGTTACTTTTATGTCAACCAGTTGTTTCAGGCAGGACTATCTGATGTTTGAGGATGGGGATTTTGATGGTATAGAATTCTCGGACTACGACCTCATGCACAATGCCGAAATCGACATGGACGATATGGACCGTAACTGACGGCAATTCATGACAACATTTATTTGCATTCTTTTTAAAAATTATTAAAAGACGCGAATCGGTGTGAATGAGTTACTTAGATGCTACATTTGTAGTCAACAGGTGATTTCTCATCACTTTTTTAACATCTGCTTAACAATTATTGTTGTATATTTGCAGCCAATTATTACATAATGTCGTGAACGGTTCATGCCATCACCGACAAATCAAGTACTTAGATTAAGATATATGAACCTATTAGAGAATAAGTTAGCGCGATATGAAGAGCCGCAGAAGGCTAAGGCCGCTGGCATCTACCCTTACTTTCGCGCCATCTCAAGCGAACAGGACACCGAGGTCATCATGAATGGCAAGAAGGTGCTTATGTTTGGTTCCAACTGCTACTCTGGACTCGTCAACGATGAACGCATCAAGCAAGCCGCCATCGAGGCCACCAAGAAATACGGTACCGGCTGTGCCGGTTCACCATTCCTTAACGGTACACTCGACCTCCACAAGGAACTGGAGCGCAAGCTTGCCGAGTATGAGGGCAAGGAGGATGCAATGATTTATAGCACAGGCTTTGGAGTGAACCTGGGAGTGATCTCGACACTCACAGGCCGTGATGACTATATCCTGTGGGACGAGCAGGATCACGCCTCGATCATTGAGGGACGGCGCCTCTCGTTCTCCAATTCTCTCAAGTACAAGCACAACGACATGGCATCGCTGGAGGCTCAGCTCAAGAAGTGCGAGCCCGACCGCGTCAAGCTCATTGTCACCGATGGCGTCTTCTCGATGGAAGGTGACGTGTGCAAGCTCCCCGACATCGTCGATCTCGCCCACAAGTACAATGCCAGCATCATGGTCGATGAGGCACATGGCATCGGCGTGTTTGGTGAGGGAGGCCGCGGTGTGTGCGACCACTTCGGCCTGCGTGACGAGGTAGATTTGATCATGGGCACATTCTCCAAGTCCATCGCTTCGCTGGGCGGCTTTATCGCCACCAGCAAGATCATCACCAACTACCTGCGTCATCACTCGCGCAGCTACATCTTCACCGCCAGCATCACGCCGGCATCGACGGCAGCAGCGATGAAGGCCATCGAGATTCTCATCAACGAGCCTGAGCGACAGGAGCACCTCTGGAAGATCACCCACGAGGCCTTGCAGGGATTCCGCGACATGGGCTGTGAGATCGGGCACACCGAGACGCCCATCATCCCCCTGTTCATCCGCGACAACAACAAGACGTTTGCCATCACGCGTGACCTGTTGAACGAGGGAATCTTTGTCAACCCCGTTGTCTCCCCCGCTGTTGCACCCAACGACACCCTCATCCGCTTCAGCCTCATGGCGACACACACCCATGAGCAAGTCGCCTTTGCACTCGAGAAGATCCAAAAGGTATTCCGTGCCTATGGCCTCGTGCCTTGACACAGTACCCCCAAGATAGAATTTTCTGTGAAGCCACGCCCATGAGGCGTGGTTTCACCGTTTAAAATGCCTTGAAGAACCCTATTTTGTCGAGAATCATGAAAAAAAAACCTAAAAACATTTGCTTGATAAAAATGTATTAGTAATTTCGCAACATCATTTTCCACAGGATTAACGTTTTTATCATTATGATATACAAATTTGTCATTGTCTCGGACGAGGCCGAGAACTTTAAACTACAGATAGCCATTGACTCAACAGCATCATTCATGCAGTTGCGCAACGTCATTCTGGATTCAGCTGGTTATAACAAGGATCAGATGGACTCTTTCTACATCTGTGACGACGAGTGGAACAAGGAAAAAGAAGTGACATGCATGGACATGGGCAGTGACAGCGATGAGGACATCTGGATCATGGACGACACCCAACTCGACGAGTTGCTCGAGGACGAGGGCCAGAGGATGAAATTCGTCTTTGATTACATGACCGAGCGTTACTTCAAGGTGAAACTCAAGGAAGTCATCCCAGGCAAAACACTACACGACCCCCTGTGTGAGAGCAAGGTGGGCAACCCGCCAGCCGAGAGCGTTGACATCTCTGACTTCATCACGATTCCCAAGATTCCCGATGCCAGCAACATCGAGGCCATCGACAAGAGCGAATTCTACGGTGACGAGGAGTACGATCAGGACGAGATATCCGACTTTGAAGAGTTGGACAATCTTGACAGCGATAATTACAAGTTCTAAAGCATGCGCTTGTGATAAAAAGTGAACGATTTTTTTTGTCTCCTCACCAAAAAACACTAATTTTGCCGCTGTAAAGCAAACACTCTAGAGGACATGAAGAAATTAGTTATAGCGTTAGGTGCGTTGTTCGCAGTATCGTTCATCTCATGTAACGGTGACAAGCAGCAGGTGGCAGTCGAGATCGAAGAGACCGATACCATCGAGGCCGTGGATTCAGCGATTCTCGTGTCGGGCATCGCGGTTGACGGAGCGATGAACAGCATCTACCTCATGGTGGGCGACGACACTATCGAGTTCAGCTATCCCGACCTGGATAGCGACCATCGCCAGTCATGGGAAATGGGTGACTCGGTATCCATCCGTTACTATGTCACCGAGGGTGGTGACAGCGTGATCGACGTCATCAACGAGACCAACGCATAGAAGATGAGATAACAAGCCGCACCCCGATGCGGCAAGTTCTTGCGGTAGTAGCTCAGTTGGTAGAGCATCAGCTTCCCAAGCTGAGGGCCGCGGGTTCGAGTCCCGTCTACCGCTCAACTTAGGAAAGTGTTGAAAAACAAGAGATTAAGTCTTGATTTTCTTCACTTTTCAGTCTTAAATTTAAGACACAAAGCCAAAAAAAAACCGCATATTTGTACTATTTTGTACAATTTTGGAACATTTTGAAGCACTTGACTTGCGACTACACTTGCGACTACACTTGCGACTTTTAGCAAGTCATTTGTGAAGAAAGAAGCCCTGCCCAAGGTGGTACAATGTGCGTCCGGTTTTTATTATGGCAAACACTAGATTTTATCTGGATGTACGCAAATCGAAGGCTAATCAGCCTTGCGTATTAAAAGTGGCAATCGCCCATAAAGGGTTGACTGCCTTCATTTCGTTGAGTGCAAAGATCCTTCCTAACCAATGGGACGGGAGGAAGTTGCGGATTGTGAACCATCCGAGCGAAATGACTCTGAACGTGTATATCGCTGATACAAAGCAGCGAATAGACACGTTTATCCTGGATTTAGCTCGCCAAGGAGTGCTTGAGGATATGACGGCCTTCGAGATCAAGTCTTATGTTGTTGACAGGCTTTATCCGCAGAAAGCAGAGGCGAAGGCCGCCGCAAAGCGGAAAGAGAATTCGTTTGCGGTTCAGTTTGAGAAGTTTGCCCACAGCAAGAAGCCGAGCACATGCGGCGTTTACATGCACACCATGTCGCGCATGAAAGCGTTTGCAGGAGCAAAGCTCGAAGACCTCGCCTTTGAGGACATCACCAAGGAGTGGCTGACGTCGTTCGATAACTTCCTGGCCCAGACCGCACCGTCGCAGAATGCCCGCAACATCCACCTTCGCAACATCCGTGCCGTGTTCAACGAGGCCATTGACGATGAGATCACTACGTTTTACCCGTTCCGCCGATTCAAGATCCGCCCGGTACCCACGCGTAAGCGTAACCTGAAGTTGGATCAGCTGCGCCTGTTGTTCAACTATAAAGGCGATGAGTTTTTGCAGCAGTACATCGACATGTTCAAGCTGATATTCATGCTGATAGGCATCAATATGGCAGACTTGTGCCGCTTGAAGGAGATTGATGACGGTCGTATCACCTACCATCGCGCCAAGACAGGTGCGCTGCTCTCGGTCAAGGTTGAGCCCGAGGCTCTCGAGATTATCGAGCGTTACCGTGGAAAGGACTGGTTGATCAACATCCTTGACCGCTACAAGGATTACCGTAACTACACGCATAGGATGAATGATACGCTTAAGAAGATTGGCCCTACAAAGCGGGTTGGACTTGGCGGCAAGAAGATTATAGAACCGCTATTCCCCAATCTTTCAGTGTATTGGGCACGTCACACCTGGGCTACCATTGCGGCCAATGACCTTGATGTTCCGAAGGAGATAGTGGGTCATGCCCTGGGCCATAGCAGCAGTACGGTGACTGATATCTACATTGAGTATGACCAGCGCAAGGTCGATGAGGCGAACCGCAGGGTGCTTGACTACGTGCTTTACGACAAGAAATGAGTCAACTTAAATCAGGGATTAGGCTACACCATTTGCGTAACCAAATGTGTAGCCTTTCCCGTCACCAAACTTGCAGCGGGATGTGTAACCATTGGTGTAACCGAAAGTGTTTCATCGGGAACATTTTTCAGCGAATTACGCATTTTTCCGTCACCGAATGAGTGACCAAAGGTGTATCCTTTTTTGCGACTTTTTGAGTTACTCTTTGCGTCACCTTTATTATCGGTTTGAAAAAACTCCCCAAGGCCGGAGCCCTGGGGAGTTCAATTTATTATGGCTGAAACCAGATTATTGGACTTTGAAAAAGTTGCCTTTGATTAAATGGCTCATGCCGTCCTCGGTGAACACGGCGGTGAGGCGTTCGCACAGGTAGCGCTTGCCGTCGATGTGGAACAGGGAGCGGACGTTGGGGATCTTGTCGGCAAGGAAGG